>NZ_JADDYG010000054.1:7171-16328 GCF_015163535.1 Vibrio sp. OPT46
AGATGCATTTCTTTGTCTAATTAAGTTAAATCTTTTACTTTTCGTGAATAGAATGAGCCTTATAGGTAACTGGTTTTAATGGTTAAAGTGCAAAAATAAAGCGTCTGCTCGGTTGATCTGAGTTCAAGATGAAACGAGTGAATAAAAGGTAGAGGAAGGCATCAGAAAGAAAAGGGAGCCGAAGCTCCCTTAGAAATGATTATGTCTATTCGCGCTCAGATGCGTATGCGTAAAGCATTTCTAGTGCGATGGTTGCTCCCGCTAGTGCGGTAACATCACTGTGGTCGTATGGAGGCGATACTTCGACAACATCCATACCCACGATATTCATGCCGGCTAAACCACGAATAATTTTCAGCGCTTTGTCTGAGTTCAAGCCACCACAAACTGGTGTACCAGTTCCCGGTGCGAAGGCCGGGTCTAAGCAGTCGATGTCAAAAGTAACATACACTGGCTTGTCTGCGACGGTGCGACGAATTTCTTCTAGGATCTCGTTCACAGGCATGTCATTCGCTTGCATCGCATTAATCACATTGAAGCCGTGATCTTGCTGTTTGTACTCCGTACGAATGCCGATTTGTATTGAGTTCTTCGCTGAGATCAAACCTTCTTTCGGCGCATGGTAGAACATCGTACCGTGGTCGTATGAACTGCCATTTGCATAGGTGTCCGTATGAGCATCAAAGTGAATCAAAGCCATTTGGCCATGATGCTTCGCATAGGCACGCAGGATAGGTAGCGTAATGAAGTGGTCACCGCCCAATCCCAACATGGTTTTACCACTTTTTAGAATTTCACTGGTTGCCGCTTCAAGGCGGTAAGTAAAATCTTCCGCATCACCGCAATCGAACACGAGATCACCTGCGTCGATCACTTTCAGTTTATCCAATACGTTGAAGCTCCACGGGAACTTCTTACCTTCCCATGCCAAGTTGACTGAGGCACGGCGAATTGCATCTGGACCCATACGCGCACCTGGACGCCCAGATGTTGCCATGTCCAGAGGGACTCCCAACACCACAACGTCTGCGTCTGCCGATACCGGGTTACGAATGTACGGCAGACGTAAAAACGACATAGAGTTGGAGTAAAGCGAATAATCAGTTTTAGTAAACAAATCATTCATATCAGAAGTCCTCTAAATAGGTGTATCCTGCTAGACCTTGTTCTAGTTCTGCTAGGATTTGTGCTTGTTCATTGGCTTCAACTCGATGTGAAACCAATTGTTTATAATTGTCACGAATCGCATCCACGTCGATATGAACGTAGCGCATCATGTCTTCTACACTATCACCTTCGTTGATGTAACTGATCTCAAATTGACCGTGTTCATCAACATTGACTACAGCACTGTGGGTATCACCAAATAGGTTGTGCATGTCACCAAGGATTTCTTGGTATGCGCCTACTAGGAAAAAGCCCATTAAGTACGGTTTGTCTTTGCTCCAAGCTGGTACAGGTAGCGTGCTCTCGATGCCTTGACCATCAACGTAGTGATCGATCGCGCCATCAGAGTCACATGTGATGTCCAACATCACTGCACGACGCTCTTCCGCCTCGCCCAGACCAGAAAGTGGCAGAACAGGGAACACCTGATCAATACCCCAAGCATCTGGTAGAGATTGGAAGAGAGAGAAGTTCACGAAGAACTTATCCGCAAGACGTTCGCTCAACTCGTCCAGAATCGGACGGTGGAAGCGATTCTTAGTGCTCATCTTGCGGCTTAATTCGAAGTAAATGCGCAGTGACAATTGTTCTGCCCACGCACGTTGTTCCAAGTTAAGCACGCCTGTAGCAAATTGAGAGTGCACTTCTGCCAAATCACTTTGGGTATCATTGTAAATCTCAATTAACGCACGAGCGTCTGTACCATCTTGTAAGTTTTCCCAGTTTCGCCACATGTTTTGTAGCAACAGCGGAGCGTCCTCATCAAGCTCATGTACTTCTTCCGGTAGGTACGACTCGGTACCAATTACGTTAGAAATCAATACAGCGTGGTGCGCTGTTAGCGAGCGACCCGATTCCGAAATGATCACTGGCATTGGTTGTTCGTATTGCAGACACACATCGCCCACAGTGTTCACGATATTACGTGCGTATTCTGCAAGTCCGTAGTTCATCGAATTCGATGATTGGCTGCGTGTGCCGTCATAATCCACTGCCAAGCCGCCGCCCACATCGAAGTACTCGATGTTTGCACCGAGTGCGCGTAGTTCGCAGTAGAAACGTGCAGACTCGTTCACACCATTGCGTACATCACGGATGTTTGCCATCTGTGAACCAAGGTGGAAGTGAACCAGTTGCATCGCGTCTAGGTTGCCTTCGCGTTTAAGACGTTCAATAACGCTAAGCACTTGCGATGCTGATAAACCAAACTTCGATTTTTCACCGCCACTTGCTTGCCATTTCCCTGCGCCTTGAGAGGCGAGGCGAATGCGTAAACCAAGGCGCGGTTTTACGCCCAAACTTTTCGCTTCTTCTAGTACCAGATCCAGCTCAGAAAGCTTCTCTAATACGATGAATACCTTGTGACCCAGCTTTTCACCGATCAGTGCAAGACGCACATACTCACGGTCTTTGTAGCCATTACACACGATCACGGAGCTACCTTGTTGAGCCAATGCAAGTACCGCCAACAATTCTGGCTTGCTACCCGCTTCAAGACCAAGCTGCTTGGTTTCTAGTTGAGCTTGGCTCGCTAGAATTTCATCCACCACTTCACGTTGTTGGTTTACTTTAATTGGGTACACCAACAAGTATTTGTTTGGATATTGGTATTCTTCAATTGCTTGGTTGAATGCGTGGCAAATACCATGCACACGTTGGTGCACGATTTGCGGGAAGCGTACTAATACAGGCAGATTTAACTGCTTCGCTTCTAGCTCATTTACAATAGCGCTGAAAGGGATTTGATGTGCACGATCACTACGTGGTGATACATATACTTCGCCTTGGTCATCAATGCCGTAGAAACCTTGGCTCCAGTAGTGAACGTTGTAGTCCGCGCGGATGCGGTCTAATTTAGTTGCTTTTTCCAACTCGATTCTCACAAAAATGTACTTAACTCCTTAATTAATTAGAAGGAAAAGTACAAAAAAGCAAATCATGAGGTATTTACCTCATACCCTGACACGAACTCCGTGTGCGCGCATTAACGGATAAAAGGGCCCTTGAGTCTAATGATTAAAATCTATCATCTCGATTATGATTTGTTGTCGTCGCTACGTGTGAATATTTGTTTACCGAAGCGTCCATTCTGCTGTTATAGTTGGTCTGACCAGTAAGGATTCGGTCATGAAGCATCTCACTAAAATAAGGACATATTTTGCAGCTGCACAGAATTCAGGGGTACATTCAGACCATGTATCTCGCCGAATATCCCGATAAATTATTGTTGCTTGATGGTGCCAGTCGAGCAGACATTCCTCATCTTAAAGACTTTATTGAACATCAACTCCATCGTCCTTTTTCTGACCTAAAGTTGGTTGTTGTGACCCACATGCATCCAGACCATGCTGGTGGTGCGCACAAACTACGTGATTTAACAGGATGTAAGCTATTGGCCGCAAAGCGAGAGAGCCAGTGGTATAGCGGTGTAGACGGTTGGCTAATGCATTTGACCGATTTAATGTTAGCACGCTGGATGGCGAATCGGATGCGTAAACCAAAGCAAAACCTTTGGTATTCCCGCAAGTTAAATCCAGATATTGAACTTATTGATGGAGAGTTTATTCCTGGATTTGATGATTGGCAGGTGCTAGAAACGCTTGGGCATACCGACCGAGATCTGTCGGTTTATCATTCTGAACAAGATGTGCTGTATGTGGCGGATTTAATGGTGCAGGTGAAAAAGCATCTGATTGCGCCGTTTCCCATATTTCATCCGAATCAATATCGGCAATCATTAAAGCGTGTGTTTGAGATGAATCCGCAATGTTTGCTTCTGGCACATGGGGGAGAGGTGACTTTGGATGAAAAAGCGTATCAGCACATTTTGAATACAGCGCCGACTAAGCCAATGACGCACTGGCGAGTGACAAAAGTTAAAGCGAAGGGATTGTTGTTTGCGTTATTTCGTAGGAAGTAGGCTGAGATAAAGCCAGACGAGTGATGCTCAACAAAAACGTTCGATCACTCATCTGAAGCTACGGGGTTAAGATGCCAATAAGTGAGATTGGCTAGGATCAACGAGCACTTTGTCTGCCATACCCTGACGACCTAACAACATCATGTAAGTCATTTTTTCACGGTTAGTCAACGTAATGTCGATTGGCCATTGTTGGTCGCCCATACGCAGCATCGTTGTGATCACGCAGCGGTGCTCAAAAGTACCGTTAGAAGATTTAACCTTACGGTTTGCTTTTAGTTTCGCTGTGCAGCGAACCACTTGTTCTAAATGGTATACATCTGGGTGCAAATCGAATGCAACATAAGACTGACCATCTTTTTCAAAGCAATCAATATTGTCTACATGTAATGAAGAGGTTTGAGCGCCTGTATCAATACGCGCTTCAAGGTGAGTAATCCCTAACTCTGGCAAGCAAATAGCTTCGGCATTCCCAATGATCATTTTCTGATTCATAGTGTCATCCTAGCGACGAGTAACAAGAGAGCCGGTTTTTGGCTCTCTTGTGCGTTAAACAAAAATCAACCTTTACCGCGAGTACGGTTTGAATTTGGCTTAGCGTTTTTCTCGATAAAATCGAAGATCATACCTGCAATGTTTTTACCAGTTGCTAGTTCGATGCCTTCTAGACCAGGGGAAGAGTTCACTTCCATTACCACTGGGCCATTTTTAGATTGAAGGATATCCACACCACAAAGGTTCAAGCCCATCACTTTCGCTGCATTTACAGCGGTCGCACGCTCTTCTTTGCTCAAACGCACGAGTTGTGCAGAGCCACCACGGTGAAGGTTAGAACGGAACTCGCCTTCTTTTGCTTGGCGCTTCATTGCGGCAATCACCTTATTACCGACAACAAAACAACGGATGTCCGCGCCTTTTGCTTCTTCGATAAATTCTTGCACCATGATGTTAGCTTTCAAACCCATGAAAGCTTCAATCACGCTTTCTGCCGCTTTATTTGTTTCAGCAAGTACAACACCAATGCCTTGAGTGCCTTCTAGCAATTTAATCACTAGAGGTGCGCCACCAACGTTTTTGATCACGTCCTGAATGTTGTCAGGATGGTGAGCAAAGCCAGTGCGTGGCAAACCGATGCCTTTACGTGATAGCAGTTGTAATGAGCGCAACTTGTCACGAGAGCGGCTGATCGCGACAGATTCGTTGACACAAAATGTACCCATCATTTCAAACTGACGTACAACAGCAGTGCCGTAAAACGTAATAGATGCCCCAATACGTGGAATAACAGCATCGTATTGCGGTAATTCTTCACCCTTGTAGCGGATCTTAGGGTTGTTGCTCGTAATGTCCATATAACAGTGAAGCGTGTCGATCACATCGATTTGATGCCCACGTTCTTCACCCGCCTGTTTTAGGCGCATGGTTGAATATAAATTCTCATTACGAGAGAGAATAGCAATACGCATGGCAATTCCTTAGTAAGTCAGTACCAAATTAAAATATAAGTATAGAGCATAGAATGCAGTAGGCAGGTGATCATGTTATGACATAACCTACTTACTTCAACGATTTAGAATTGTGGTTGAACAACCACGTCGTCAGAGGTGCGCACCTTAGGGCGTTTTTTTGTGAGATGAAAACGAAAAAGCATCGTCGACACGACAAAAATATTTTATCGAACGCTCACGCCTTGCGGTATGAGACTGTCAAGGGTGAGATAAATAAAATTGAGCAAAAATTTCATCGCTTTGTCACGAATTATCGCTTAAAAAAGCGGCCAATTTGACCGCTGTTTTTAGCTGTTTTGATAGTGACTTAAAAAAAGTTCCGCCGTTTGGGTAGCTAACAGCCTAGATTCTTCATTCGACAAAGAGGGGCGAATTCCCATTAACTGCGGCCAGAATGCACTGCCTTTAAGTAAGTTGTGCAATTGAGTGCTTGCTATATGTACATCATCAATTTGCAAAGCGCCACTGTTCGATTTCTCAGTAAGCCAGCGGTATAGGGCGGTTTCCTGTTTCGACATTTGTTCTGCTTGTTCTTTGAGATCTTCCGGCTTAAATAAGAAGTGCCCAAATGCCACTTTTGCCAGCTCAATATAGTTTGGTTCCGTTACCACAATGATCTCGCTGTAGAGTAATTCAATCAATTGATCTTTGAGTGGCAGAGTGGCCAAGCGTTTAATATCGCTTTCCATCATTGACGAACGCCAAAGCTCAGTCAGCAACTCAGTCACGATCGCTTCCTTAGAAGGGAAGTGATTATAGACCGTGCGCTTAGAGACTTGTGCGATTGCAGAGAGCTTATCCATGCTGGTGTTTTGCACCCCAAACTCTTGGAACGCTTGCCTTGCCGCGCACAAGATGGCTTCTCTTTTGGTTTCACTACGACTTTTTCTTTTTACATTCATAAGCTTGCTAAGTTAAGAAGATCGTTTCTTGATCTATTTTACACTAAGTAGTTTACTTTTGATAATTAGAATGTAAACTGCACCGTGTAGTTTACTTCTGTTCGGGTTAACTTTTTATGAAAAAAACTTTGCTAGCCACAGTAGGAGCGTTCGCGATGGGTACATCAATGATTTCTTGTTCTAATGTTGATACTGAAAAAGCGCCAACATACCCGGACAAATTTGCAAATACAGAGTTGGAATACAAAAGCGGTTTGGGCGACATGTTCGAAATCATGAAAGCGTATTTTACGACTGAGCGCCTTAACCCAACACCAACGATTGAAATTCCAGTGCATGCGATCACAGCGCGGCAACTGTTAGAAGAGCAAGATGACGTCATCTATCGTCTGGGTCACTCAAGCGTATTAATGAAGCTCGACGGAAAACTGGTGATGACCGACCCTGTATTCAGTGATCGCGCGTCTCCTGTACAATGGGCAGGGCCAAAACGCTTTCACCAAACCCCCATCACGATAGAAGATTTGCCAACTATCGATGTGGTGGTGATCAGTCATGACCATTACGATCACCTAGATAAAGCTTCTATTAAAGTGCTAGGCGACAAGGTGGGCACTTTCTTGGTACCGTTAAAAGTTGGCCAATTACTGGTGAATTGGGGTGTGCCGAAGGAGAAAGTGATCGAGCTAGATTGGTGGGAGTCACATTCTGTCGACGGTATTGAATATACATTGACTCCGACTCAGCATTTCTCCGGTCGAGGTTTGACAGACCGCGATACGACACTGTGGGGCAGTTGGGTTATTAATGCACAACAACACAAAGTGTTCTTCAGTGGTGACTCTGGTTACTTCAATGGCTTTAAAGAGATTGGTGAAAAGTACGGTCCGTTTGACTTCACTATGATCGAAACCGGCGCATACAATGAACTTTGGTCAGACATTCACATGTTCCCAGAGCAAAGCGTTCAAGCACACATTGATGTGCAGGGCAAAGTGATGATGCCAATTCACAACAGTACGTTTGATTTATCGATGCATGATTGGAATGAGCCGATGCAACGCGCGTTAGATATCAGTGAAGAGCGCGGTGTAACGTTAGTGAGCCCTGAGATTGGTCAACGCTTGGCGATTGCGGAGCCTCAGCCTGCGAAGGCATGGTGGCAATAATGGCTGAGCTAAAAAGCCAAACATCAGAATAGTTAAGTCACTTATTAGTAGTTACTTGGTCAGGGATAAGGATAAAGGTGCGATGAAAGCAAAGTGGACGTTGTTACTTACATTAAGCATTCTGCCTACCTTTGCACTAGCAGGAGTAGAGCAAGATATCTTGACGTTGATAACACGAGTTGAGCAATCCTCTTGCACCTTTATCCGCAACGGCAAGTCGTACACTAATCAAGAAGCAGCAGAACACATGCGCAATAAATGGGATTACGCCAAAGATGACGTTGATTCCGTGGATGTGTTTATAAAAGAAGTTGCGTCGAAAAGTTGGTTATCTGGCAAACCATATTGGGTGGATTGCCAAGAGGAACGCATTACCAGCGAAGAGTGGCTAACATCATTGATGCGCACCACCGATCACATCCAATAACACTTCTTTGATGGTCTGATAGCGCAGAGGTAGAGCACGACTGCGCTTACGAACCAGAAATAGCTCTTCACATACAGTGTTTTTCAGTTGAGCAATGTATAACGTGTCTTTTAGTGGAAAATTGTCGACCGCACTTTGAGGCAGCACGGTGAAGCCAAGTCCTTTGCTGACAGGCAGCAAAATTTGGCTCAATTGATTTACGTAGCCGGATAATGGTAAATCGCTCATCTTAATTTCTTGGAGCTGTGGTTCTTCACATTGGTCAAAAAACAGCGTCATGTAATGCTCGGCATCAGGGTGGCTAATGACACCACAGTCATGCAAGAGTTGTGGCGTTATCTGCTTATTTTGATATTGCTTTGGCAGAACCAAGCACAACCTCTCTTTACCAATTCGCTCACTGTGAAACAGACCTTTGTTGGGAACATCAGTCACGATACCAATATCAATGTGCCCTTGCGTTATGGCGTTGAGAATAGATTGATTTGGCGCGGCTTCTAAATGTAACGATAAGCTCGGGTGCTGTTTTTGCTTCTCCAAAATGGGCCCATACAACATTAACGCCATTGCACCAGAACAAGCCAGTTTACAATGGCCTGAAAACGCATCATCAAAACTGAGCTCTTCGAGCAGCTTCTTTTCTCTATCTTCTAACTCGAGCGCATATGCGTAGACAATCCTGCCTTGCTCGGTTAATTCGAAGCTTTTGTTTTCGCGCTTGATCAAGGCATGCTGACAACTTTGCTCTAATTTTTTGATGTGTTGGCTGACGCCAGGCTGAGTCATAAAAAGTTTTTCTGCCGTTTGCGTAAAATGACCGACTTCAATCAATGTCTTAAATGTATGTAACCAAACAGGATTAAGCATAGTGTGTGATTTTCTGAGAGCTTTGTTGGGAGACGTAAAGAAAATGATAGCACGGTGTTTTATGAAAACAGAGAAGACTTAAACGATAAAGATGAATCTTTATCAATACATTACAGACAAAATAAAACCCCGCCTGGTTTCCCAGACGGGGCTTATTCTTTTTCGCAGCAATCCAGCTACTAATAGGTGCTCCCTGC
>NZ_JADDYG010000054.1:16338-18155 GCF_015163535.1 Vibrio sp. OPT46
AGATGAATCGTTATCAATACATTACAGACAAAATAAAACCCCGCCTGGTTTCCCAGACGGGGCTTATTCTTTTTCGCAGCAATCCAGCTACTAATAGGTGCTCCCTGCATCTATCCTTGATTGTGGCTAAGTCCTTTAACCGAGTTCCTTGTTCATCGCCTTCCTAGCGGTGTCCATTCTTGCCTATCATCCTGACGGGCGAACTCTATCCTAGAGCTTAACTACATCCTTGCTGACAACTCATCCTAAGTTATCAAATCTTCATCCTGAAGATACCCAATCCTTTAGGCTTTTTTCCTGTTCCCGCCAACATCCTGTCGACAAATTGAGTATTGATGTTTTGCTGATTTGACTCAATTAACTTTTCTAAATTATTTTTACTGATTATTTTAAGTGAATTTAAATATTACTTTTAAATCATATATTTAATGTTTTTTCTGGCATTGCTCTTAGAGGTGATTAATCTATTTGCTCACAACTCTTGTAAGAGATCTCGCACAAGTTTGGTGGTGAATGTATTAATGTGCGCTTTTTGTTCCGAGTTCTGTGGATTGAACTGGATCACAATGCGTTAAAAGGGAGACGATAAAGATGAAAGTGAATTGATCTTGAGTAGAGATTTGTTTGAAAAGAAATAAAAATTCTTGCGGTTTTTATAAACAGTATGGTAAATCTGAAATGCCCACCTTGTTAATCCTTATTAAGATTCAATGACAGTATAAGTAGGGAACTTGATTGCCATTTTTCTGTCATATCTGGTGAGTAAGTTAACTGTGTCAGATAGATAATATGCCGTTTGCCAGTAAAAACAGGCTGCAAGAAATCGGTAATTATCATTATGTTGTGAAATTGGTCACGGTTAAATGATTGATTCCCTTATAGATTGAAGGGGATACGACCTTAGACAATAAGCTCCATGAGGAGCGTTACTTATATAAGATGAGGGACTTTACTATGAAAAAGACTAGAAGAGCTCAGCTACATCGTGTGCGTATTCAATACTGGAAAGACACGAAAGACGCCCCAGCTAAAAAATCATAGTTAATTATACCTAAAGGCACGAGCTGGCTGTGGAACGCAGTTTCCCGTTGATTGCCAGCTCAAAAACGCCAAAATCACTCCGCGCAACTTCCCAAGCACCCTATTTTTAATATCGCATTCTTCCAAAAATAAAAAAGCCAGTCTTAAGACCAGCTTTCTCTACCATTTATTGAGCTCTGCGTATTACAGGTTGCCCTTTAGTTACAGGTAGTTGGCGTCAACTAGTTCGCCCGCTTGCGCGCTTTTCACTTCTGGGCGTGCTTCTAACCATTTGATAACTTGCGCTTTCTGTTCTTCAGTCGCACTGCCGTAACGGTTAGTAGAACATAGGAAGCCTTCAAACAGTTCTAGACCACCGCCACCGAAGCAAAGACCAAGCTCGTCAATGTAGTCGATAAAGTCATCAACGAATGCATCGTAACGGTCGAAGTCGTTAATGTCTGTTTCACAGCTGATCTCGAAACCTAGGATTGCGAACTCACCTAAGAACAGCTTTTTACGGATACGACGGCTCTTGTTATCGATCTTGTCTAATTTCATGATTATCTCTCGTAGATGATTTGATTTCGTACACCTTATACCTTCTATCATACTTTAGCCCAAGTAAAATCAGAATGAAGCGATACAGTTGGTGATTATGTGACCAGAATTTAATTGCTTCGTTAGCTGTGTTGGTTGGTTTGCAGTATTGTTGAAACACAAGTTTCATATGTTTTAAGCACTTTTGTCATTTTTCTTATCCAAACTTCTTGCCGTTCAACTAATCACTTATTTAT
>NZ_JADDYG010000054.1:18165-25771 GCF_015163535.1 Vibrio sp. OPT46
CACTTTAGCCCAAGTAAAATCAGAATGAAGCGATACAGTTGGTGATTATGTGACCAGAATTTAATTGCTTCGTTAGCTGTGTTGGTTTAGTTTGCAGTATTGTTGAAACACAAGTTTCATATGTTTTAAGCACTTTTGTCATTTTTCTTATCCAAACTTCTTGCCGTTCAACTAATCACTTATTTATTAATTAAACTATAAGATCGGGAAAGTAAAAATGAGCAAGGAAACCTTTGACGCGACGCGTTATAACCAAAGTGAAAACAAACCATTTGAAGAAGTATTAGAAGCGAGCCTATCTCGACGCAGCATTCTGAAAGGTGGTTTAGGTATCAGTGCGATGACAGCGTTTGGTGCTTTCGGATTGGCTGGTTGTAACTCGTCTGACTCAGGGAGTACAGTAAGCAGTGGTTCGGGCGCATCTAAAGCCGTTCTTAACTTTGAATCTATCCCTGGCTCACTCACTGACGCAGTTTCAATTCCACAAGGCTACACCGCACAAGTACTAGTACCTTGGGGAACACCACTTAATGCACAAGGCAGCGCATGGCAAAATGATGGTACCAACACCAGTACCGATCAGTTAAATGCGCTAGGCATGCACCATGACGGCATGCATTTTTTCCCATTGAACGATAGCACTACAGATGGCTTGCTATGTATTAACCACGAGTACATCGACACATCAGCACTGCATCCAAACGGTCCGACGGTTGAAAATGGCGTACGTACCATTGTAGATGAAGTGCGCAAAGAGATTTACGCGCACGGTGTATCAGTGGTTCGCATTCAACTGGAAGACAACATGTGGAAGTTGGTTGATACTGACCCACTAAACCGTCGTTATACTGGTGCGACAGTCATGGATTTGTCTGGCCCGGTAGCCCACACATCTTTAACTGTCACTCGTTTCTCACCAGATGGCAGCCAAGCGCGTGGTACGTTAAACAACTGTGGCAACGGCTACACGCCGTGGGGCACTTACTTAACGTGTGAAGAGAACTGGCCTGGTTACTTTGTTAACGCCGGGACTCGTACAGAAGAGCAAGATCGCATTGGTGTTGATGACCAAAGCACACGCTACTTGTGGGAGACATTAGCAGGTAATGCAGAAGAGCGTCTTGATGAGTTCTCTCGCTTTAATGTGGCTCCAACAGGAGCAAGTGCGATGGATGATTACCGTAATGAAGCCAATGGTCACGGTTACATTGTCGAGATTGACCCTTACACGCAAAACTCACGTGCGAAGAAACGTACTGCGCTAGGTCGTTTCCGTCACGAGGGCTGTACTTTCGGTAAGCTTGAAGAAGGCAAACCAGTGGTATTTTATTCTGGTCACGATTCTCGCTTTGAATACCTATACAAATTTGAATCTGCGGCAGCGTGGGATCCAGCAGATGCTAACCCTGATAACCGCTTGGCGATGGGTGACAAGTACATGGACGAAGGCACACTGTATGTGGCGCGCTTCAATGAAGACAGCACAGGTACTTGGTTACCATTAACGCTTGATAGCGTAACAACCGCTGGTGGTACGTTAGCGGATCACTTTGATTCACTGGCTGAAATTATCATCAATACTGCGGGTGCGGCGGATTTAGTTGGGGCAACACCAATGGATCGACCAGAGTGGTGTACGGTTGATCCATTCACGGGTTCAGTATATTTAACATTGACGAACAATACGCGCCGTACAGATGAAACCAATCCTGCGAATCCACGTTTGAATAATAAGTTTGGTCATGTTATCCGTTGGGATGAAGGTGCTTCAGCAACTGACTTTACTTGGGATATCTTTGTGTTTGGTTCGCCAGCAAATGGTGATGCAGATACCAACCGTTCTGGCTTGAATGAGTTAAACCAGTTTGCGAGCCCAGACGGATTAGCGTTTGATGGCCGTGGTATTTTGTGGATTCAGACTGATAACGGCGCAGATGAAGTCACGTCTTACACCAATGATCAAATGTTGGCTGTTGTTCCATCTAAGCTAACAGATGAGAATGGTGATCAAGCTGTGATTGGTGCGGATAATCAAGCTGAATTGAAACGCTTCTTTGTCGGACCAAATGGTTGTGAAGTAACAGGCTTTACCATCAGCCCTGATTACAAATCATTGTTTGTGAATATTCAGCACCCAGGCAACTGGCCATACAGTGAAGATGCAGCCGAAGAAACGCCTGCTGGTGTTTCTGTGCGCCCACGAGCGGCGACAGTGGTTATTCGCCGTGAAGACGGTGGAGAGATTGCAGTTTAATCTCTAAATGAATAAACACCTTAAAATTCAAGCCCTGCAATTGCAGGGCTTGATGGTTTAGGCGAATGCCTAGTTGCACTTTGTACCTAGACAACAGGCTTAGCTTTTCAATGAACCGCCTGAAGTACGAATCACGTCTTGATACCAGAAAAAGCTTTTCTTACGTTTACGTTCTAGCGTTCCTTGCCCATCATCATAACGATCGACATAGATAAAGCCGTAACGTTTGCTCATCTCAGCGGTTGAGTTCGCGACCAAATCGATTGGCCCCCAGCTGGTAAAGCCCATCAACTCAACGCCATCCAGAATCGCTTCGTGTGCTTGCACAAGGTGGTCGTTCAAGTAAGCGATGCGGTAATCATCTTGAATCTCACCGTTTTCATCGATTTCATCACGTGCACCTAAGCCGTTTTCTACGACAAACAGTGGTTTTTGGTAGCGATCGTGAAGGAAGTTCAGCAGAATGCGCAGGCCTTTTGGATCGATCAACCAGCCCCATTGGCTCTTCTCAAGATATGGGTTTGGTACGCTATCGACAATGTTACCCACTTCCTTCTGTTTCGGGTCTGCACTTGCACAGCCACTTGCGTAGTAGCTGAATGAGATGAAGTCGACACTCGCAGACGCAATTTCTTCTAAGTCGCCTGCTTCCATCTGAATTTCAATGCCGTTTTCGCGGAAGTAACGCTTCATGTAGCCAGGGTACTGACCACGTGTTTGCACATCACCGAAGAACAACCACTTGTTGTTTTCATGCATTGCAGCAAGCACGTCATCAGGGTTACAGGTATATGGGTAGTTGATTGCGCCAAGCAGCATGTTACCAATCTTGCCGTTTGGTACGATTTGCTGACACAGTTTTACCGCTTTTGCGTTGGCGACTAGTTGGTGGTGAATCGCTTGGTAAATCTCTTGTTCACTGGCGTCTTCTTGCAAACCAACACCAGTAAATGGTGCGTGTAGAGACATGTTGATTTCGTTGAACGTTAACCACAGCTTCACTTTGTCTTTGTAGCGTTCCAGCACGGTGCGAGCATAACGTTCGAAGAATTCGATGACGCGACGATCGCCCCAACCACCGTAGTTCTCGACCAGTGCGTAAGGCATTTCGTAGTGAGATAATGTCACGAAAGGTTGGATGTTGTGCTCGGCAAGTTCGTCAAAAATTTTATCGTAGAACGCCAAACCTTCTTCGTTAGGTTCTAGTTCGTCCCCGTTCGGGAAGATGCGGCTCCATGCCAAAGAGAGACGCAGACAGTTAAAGCCCATCTCTTTGAACAGCGCGATGTCTTCTGGGTAGCGATTGTAGAAGTCGATCGCCACGTCTTTGATACCCGGTGTACGCTCTTCACGGGTTTGATGCGGACTCAAAATACCGTTTGGCAGCATGTCTGATGTCGATAACCCTTTACCCCCAAGGTTGTACGCCCCTTCTACTTGGTTTGCAGCAATGGCACCGCCCCAAAGAAAATGTTCAGGAAACTTAATCATGTTTCTCACTCTTTATCGTTCGGAAGTTATTCGTCTTATTTGCTTGAGAATAGTGTAGGTCAAGGAGGGATTCTTGTATCGAGATCGTGTTTTTCTCAAACAGCGGGGATGCCTAGTTCTAATGATGATTTTGTAATCAATATCACCTTAGGCTGATTTGAACAATAAAGTGAAAGTCAGCCCATTTTGTTCATTCTTATGCACAGTAATTTGTCCGTTCATATCACGCATATTGTTGGCCGTAATCGCTAAACCCAGCCCCAATCCTTCACCAATTTTCTTTGAGGTTTGGAAGGGTTCGAACATGGATTCAAGCATCTCATCCGACACGCCGCAGCCATTATCACTGATGATCAGTTCGACCTGATTGCTGGTTGGGTTGACGATCAAGCTGAGCTGCGGGTTGGTGGTATTGTTCATTGCGTCTAGCGCATTCGAGACAAGATTACCGAGCACCTGAAGCAGTCGTTGTTCTTCACCCATGATATTAGGTAAATCATGAGGAACGCGCACACGCACATCCACCTTGTCTAATTGGGATTGATAAACGCGTAAGGTCTCTTCGAGTGCGGAGGTAAGAGAAATCGCCTGTAGGCTTTCTGGTTTGTTGTAGGCGAACGTCTTTAACTGACTGGTCATGCTTGCCATGCGATCAATCAGCTTCTGCACCAATACGTTGTTGGCTTTCATCATCTCGGTTTCACCGCGTTCCGCTAGTAGCTCGTTCGTGGTGAGCAGGGTGCGCAAGCCCGTCAGTGGCTGATTGAGCTCATGAGTGATCGCGCTCGACATGCGACCCAAGGCGGCCATTTTGCTCGATTCAATCAACTGGCTTTGTGCTTCTTTTAGCGCTTGAGTTCGCTCTTCAACTCGCTGCGCCAGTTCTTGGTTGACCTGTTGCAGTGATTGCTCGGCTTTTTTCCGCTTGCTGATGTCGATGATCGTCGCAAGGAAATACTGCTCGCCATGCCAAGGGAAACTGGTCAGTGAGAACAAGACAGGGAAGACGCTACCGTCACTGCGTCTGGCAATGGTTTCGACCGTGCTGATCTCTGCGAGCTCTTTATGCTTAGGCAGGTCCTTTAGTAACTTAAGTGTGGTGGAATTGGGATTGCCTGCATCGAATAACTCCCAAGCAAAAGCATGTCGATTGACGCTTTCTGGCAAACAGAACAAGCGCTTTGCCATTGGGTTGAGATCGAACAGTTGCCCTTGTTCATCAATCAATAGCAAACCAACGTGGGTCTTATTGATCATCTGTTTCAAGCGGCATTGGGACTCTTCCAACAGGGCTTGAATTCGTTGTTGGTTGATGTGCTTTTGGCGACGTTGTAGACCAATGATGACGAGTAATACAACCAATAAGAGCAACACAGCGACGCTCCAACCAATCACGTTGATGGTTTGTTGAATCGGCTTAGAAGGGGTGAGGTAGCTTACGTACCAATTCAAATCATCCAATTTAACGGTGTGCGCAAAATAGCGTTGCTGGTTGAGCGTCCACACACTGATATTGGTGTTGTCGTATAAGCGTTGCGTTTCTAACTGAACGGTGTTGCTCGGTTCGTTAAACCAGTCAGCGTTATAAAGCGCGCTACTCGATAGGAAAAAGCGTTGTTGACGATTCTGCAACGTGATGATGTCTTGGCTAGTAATGGTCTGTTCGGTCAACAAGCTAAGGTTGATTTGCACCACCACAATGCCAGCGATATCCAGACCATCGTAGATAGGGGCTGCAAGATAATACAATGGGCTCGAACCTTTGGTTTTGTTCACCAAGGAAACACCGCCGCCTTGGTTGTGAATTTGTTCCACAATGGCTTTTCGGTCAGACAGGCTAAAGCGCTCTTCGATTAAACTCGAGACCAATACTTCGCCAGAGTTAGACAGGATTAGCCAACCTTCCGTATTGGCGGCTTTATCTAGCTGAGTCAGTTGGGTTTGCAATGGCTCGTAATAAGTCAGATTCCCTTTCACAAACGCGATGGTTTCTGGGTTATTGGTTACGAGGTAAGGTAAGTGGTAGAAGCGTTTGAGTGCACGGCGAACTTCACCAATATAGTCGAGTAGTTTTTGTTGAGCTTCGGTTTGAGTTTGTACACTCAACCACTGACGGGCAACCTCTCTGCTGGCGCTATAGCAAGACAACATCAGCACTGCCGCAATTGCGACCACAAGCCATGTTTTGCCATTCCTTTTGCGCTGCATACCGACTCCATTCAGCTAGTGCGTTCTCACCAACAGTCATTAAAGAGTGCGCCTAACTGGTTGGATGTTAAAGACTTGTAAGCAAGAAGTGAGATCTAGCTCCTTTTCTCCTCAGTGGTTTTTGCTACCGTTAATAAAGATCGATTTCTTTCCCACCCCATAAAGCAGGCAGTAACTCATGGCTTTTGACGACATCCCTAAAATTGCACTTATCGAAGACGATGACATTGTTCGTCAGGCTACCAGCCAATGGCTGCAACTGGCGGGGTTCGATGTGACCTCATTCAGTTTAGGCGAAGAGGGCAAAGCGGCCATTCTGAGCCAAGAATTTGATGCGATTGTCAGTGACGTTCGCCTGCCAGACACCGATGGTTTGTCGATACTAGAAAGCCTGATTGCCAATCACGTCCCAACGCCAGTTATCTTGATCACCGGACATGGTGACGTCGATATGGCAGTAGGGGCGTTACAAAACGGTGCGTTCGATTTTATTGAGAAACCTTTCCAACCTGAGCGTTTATCCCAACGAGTAACCGAAGCGGTCGAGAGCTATCGCGCACAAACGTCTACTCAAGATCGCCAAGAGTACCTATCTAGCGTTAGCGGCTTAGAAGAGGTGTTGATTGGGCGAAGCCGAGTGATGCAACAGCTTAGAGAACAAGTAGCCAAGTTAGCACGCATTGATACTAACGTGATCATTTACGGCGAAACAGGTTGTGGTAAAGAGCTGGTGGCGACCAGTTTGCATAATGAAAGCCAACGCAGATCCTATCATTTTGTGCCAATCAACTGTGGCGCTATTCCTGAGAACCTGTTTGAAAGTGAGCTGTTTGGGCATGAAGCAGGGGCATTTACCGGAGCGGGTAAAAAGCGCATTGGTAAGTTGGAATACGCGGATAAAGGCACTTTATTCTTTGATGAAATCGAGAGTATGCCGCTGTCCATGCAGGTGAAAGTGTTGCGTTCATTACAGGAACATACGGTAGAGCGCGTTGGGGGCAACCAACAGATCTCAGTTGATTTGAGAGTGATCGCCGCCGCGAAAGAAGATCTCAATGATCATGACGAGTTTCGTCAGGATTTGTACTATCGTCTTAATGTGGCGCAGATCTATTTGCCACCGCTACGTGAGCGAGAAGAAGATGCGTTGATCTTGTTCGAACACTTTGCTCTGAAAAGTAATCCTGAGAGTCGTCTGCTGAGTGAAGCCGATAGAAAGGCCATTCTTGCTTACTCTTGGCCCGGTAACGTACGTGAGCTTAGGAATGTAGCGATGCGTTTTGCATTGGATGAAACCGTCTCTGTGATGGAAATTCTCTCCAGTCGACCATCCTCAACAACCGAAGAGACGCATGCGGGCGTGCCGTTGGCGATTCAGCTACATAACTTTGAACGTAAGGTGCTACATGATTCTTTAGTCAGGCATCATGGACGCATCAATGAGGTGATGCAGGAGTTGGATTTACCACGTCGAACCCTTAACCAAAAGATGCAGAAGTTTGGTTTGAATCGCTCCGACTATACTTAGTGCGATTTCTAGCTAATGTAAAATCATTGGCATAACAAACACGTTATGCGCTTTTGGCTGGAGCTGGGACAAACTTATAATTTAGGTCTTTCCCTTCTCCAAACAAGGTAACGAGGTTCCTTCCA
>NZ_JADDYG010000054.1:25781-32160 GCF_015163535.1 Vibrio sp. OPT46
TCGAAATTACTGGCATAACAAACACGTTATGCGCTTTTGGCTGGAGCTGGGACAAACTTATAATTTAGGTCTTTCCCTTCTCCAAACAAGGTAACGAGGTTCCTTCCAGTATGTTTAGAGCTATATAGCGCTTCGTCTGCTTCAGCAAGCGCCTCTTGAAGTGATTGCCCCTCAGATAACTGACTGATACCAAAGCTCATGGTCACTTCAGTTTTAAATGATTGCAAAGCGGTTTCAGTTTCGACCGCAAGGCGAATTTGCTCTGCGAAAATTTTGGCTTGCTGTGCTTTTTCGAGCAAAACAATCATGAACTCGTCACCACCAAATCGCACAATGCAGGCTGACTCAGGAAGATGCTTTTTAAAAATAGTGGAGATCGTTGCCATGACGGAGTCGCCAACCGTGTGACCATAGTGATCATTAATCGCTTTGAACTTGTCGACATCAGTCATAATAATGCTGATTGCTTGGCTTTTTTTATGTGCTTTACTAACCAAGTTTGGAACGATTTCTTCCATGGCTCGACGATTATATAGCCCTGTGAGTGCATCTAAATGAGAGAGATCATTTATGGATTGCACCAAGCGTCCGTTAATTAACCACAGCATACTAAAGCTCAAAGCAACGATCAGGCAGATGCTAAATAAGAAAGTCAGCTGATGGATAAGGCCTGCGACCATAAAACTTGGTAACTCACCTGAAAAAGTACTCCAAAGCGCCCTAAATCCCATAAAAAAACTAAATCCAAAGAAAGAGTAAGCCATTGCTTTAACAGGGAGCTTTAAGTCCTTTTGGGTACCTTTAAGCATGGCGACACCACTAAAGAAGGTGACGATACAAATATACATGCTCAGATAAATAATGCGGCTTTTGATAGAAGGGTCATGGAAGGTGAAATAGTAAAATGAACCACTGAAAACAGGTGTTAACAAGGTAAGACAGTGAGCCAATTTTAAAGGATATTGACGAAAAATGCTTACGCTATATAGCGTAAGCAAGAAGCCGACTAATATGAGAGTGTTGGCTATGACGATGGTCAGCCAGTCTGGCGCAGAGCCTCTAAAGCCAAGTAAAAAAGGGCCTAAACCAATAAACAGTAGTGATATCGAGAAGGTTTTTAAGCCTTTGACTCTACCCTGAGTGTATTGATAACAAAGCAGACTAATAGAGTAAATGCAAGAGAACAGAATAACGATAAAGTTCAGTGTTCTGATGTCTAGATACTGATTATCCATAGGCGACCCATATCAATCTTTCATTCAGGCAACTCCTTTGCCTGATATCAATAAGCGAGCTACATAGTAACGCACTTATTGAGCGATGTCTTATGTTAAACGGCTATTCATTCACCAGCTCGAATTGTTCGGTTTGGTTGGTTTTCGTCGTAAACAGCAGACCAACAATCATCATAAATACGCTAGGCACAATCCAGCTAGCAAAGTCATTGTACAGAGGCATGTAATTACCCATCCACTCATCAGTGGAACTTGGCATGTAACCTAGGATGTGCAGCGCATCAACACAACCAAACGTTAGAGCAGTGAATGCGGTTGCTACCACCATGATTTGCGACATCTTGTTGCGCACTGGTGCCATGATCATCAACGCAATCGCGACTGGGTGAAGCGCCACAACCGCTGGCAATGTGATAGCCAATAGTTGCTCTAGACCTACGTTGGCGATCAAACCAGCCAATACCATGGTCGTGATAACGCAGCCTTTGTAGTTCACTTTGCTGAAAGTGTTGTCGTAGAACTCACTGCCTGCGGTGGTTACGCCGATAGCAGTAGTCAAACACGCCAATACCATCACGGCACCTAGTAGTAGTGAACCAAACGCGCCGAAGTGGCTGAAGGTGAATGCCGTTAAAATGTCGCCACCATTGCTGAACTCAGAACCCAAGTATGAGCTTGTCGAGCCAATGTAAGCCAATGAGATGTAAACAAACGCCATGGCAACCGCGTACATCAAAGCTGCGATTAGCGTGTATTTTGCGGTGGCTTTCGGGCAATCCACACCCATGCTGCGAATCGCGCGGAAGATAATCCAACCAAAACCGATAGAACCTAATGCATCCATGGTCATGTAACCTTGGGTTAAGCCTTCAGCAAATGCGCCAGATACGTATGGTCCCGTTGCGGCAGTTAGCTCACCTGCAGGAGAAACCAAAGCCGTCACAGACATGATGATCAAGATTACCATCAAGGCAGGCGTTAAGATCTTGCCTAGGTTGTCGACCAACTTACCCGGATATAGAGCAAATAGAATGGTGATAGCACAGAAGGCAATAGTGAAAGGCACCAAAGCGGCATCACCAAACATTGGCGCAAAGCTGAATTGATAAGCGACGGTAATCGCACGTGGGATTACGAACGCAGGGCCAATCACAATAAATACCATCACCCAAAAACTTGTCGCCAAAGGTTTAGGCAGGGCAGCGGTTAATTTGTCTGAACCGTTTACGATAGCCACCATCACCAGTGCCATCGCAGGCAGACCAACACCCGTTAAGAGGAAGCCAGACATCCCGCTCAGAAAGTTTTCACCTGCTTGGTAACCCAAAAATGGAGGGAAGATCAGGTTACCTGCGCCTAAGTACATGGCGAAAGTCATGAAGCCCAAAGCGGCGATATTGCGTGCGCTTAACATTGTTATTCCTCTTATGTTTCGCTTGGAAGAAACTGAAAGGAATGGGAGGAGTATGTGGTGTTCCCGTCAGCTTCTTCTCAAGCTGACAGAAAGTTTAGATATAGCCTGTCAGCTCTGAATCAGTTTCAGAGAGAGCAGGAGGATCGCAGCAGCAACGCCAGATGGGCGTTTTAAAGCGAATTGTAATTGCGCAGTTGCTGACATGGGTGATCCTTAAAGACGAAAAAATACCAAGGAATACGTTTGCCTTGGCGTGTTGTTACACTAACGAACATAGGGCCATTGGCACAACCCCGAAGTAGAAAATAAGTTGATACGGTCAATGTTTATTTCTGAACTGGTGGATCGAGCTGCTTTTTAAATTAAAAATTAGAATAAATGACTTTTCATTTTTGTAACATGGCTTTCTTTGCTGTATTTTTGTGCTATTTGTAGTCGTTTAGGCTATAAACCTCCGCTGATAAAGTGAGCAGTTTAGAATGATGCGCTTTTTCTTCTTATTGTTAAGACGCTCATTAGTTGCAATTCAATCCAAAATTGCATCGGCAAAATATTGCTTATTAGTGAATCGTGCATTTATTTTGTCTTGATCACATTTTATTAACCTTTTGCGATCTAGGCGTGCAACCTTCTCCTCTTCAATGAGCAAGATCTTGCTCATTACTTTGCTATCAAATCAGCATGATTTTGCTCATTTTTGATGTCTTTCAGCTCTTAGTTCAATAAATACAAAGGGTTAAAAGTTGGCATTTCAATTGCTCTAGGGAATGTGTTGTTAATAAAGGTTTAACATGATGTAAATCCCCAATCGTGAAACGACTACACGGAGAGTAATAATGAAAATGAATAAGCTGGTAAAAGCTTTGGCTGTCGCTGTGACTTCTTTTGGTATTGCTGCTAACGCTGCGGCAGAAGATCGTAGCTACATTCTTGCAACGGCATCGACAGGTGGTACTTACTACCCTGTGGGCGTAGCGTTGGCGACGTTAAGCAAAGTGAAATTGGCACCAAAGCACCACTTCTCCCTTTCTGCAATCAGCTCTGCGGGCTCTGGTGAAAACGTCAAACTGCTGAACGAAAATGAAGCACAGTTCGCGATTCTACAAGGTCTTTACGGTGCATGGGCTTGGTCTGGTGAAGGTCCTTATGAGAAGAGCGGTCGCCAAGAGCAGCTGCGTTCAGTCTCTATGCTGTGGCAAAACGTTGAGCACTTTATTGTTCGCTCTGACTTAGCAAAAACTGGCACGGTGACTGACCTGAACAACCTAGATGGCAAGAAGTTCTCTATCGGTAAGAAGAACTCTGGTACTGAGAACTCGGGTCGCCAAATCATGAAAGGTCTGAAGGTCGACCCTGATAAATTCAATCTTGCTTACATGGGTTACGGCGGCAGTGCGAGCGCACTTCAAAACGGCACCATTGACGGCATGAACACGCCTGCGGGTGTACCTGTTGGTGCGGTCACTCAAGCTTTTGCTGCGTTGGGTAAAGACATTTCGATCCTTTCGTTTACTGACGAGCAAATCAAAGAGGCGAACGGCAACTACAACCTATGGACGAAGTACGAGATCCCTGCGAACACGTATCCAGGTCTAGATAAGCCGATCACCACCATTGCACAGCCTAACTTCTTGGCAGTTCGTGAAGATATCTCGGAAGAGGACGTTTACCAGCTAACCAAAGCGATCTACGAGAACCTGCCTTTCCTACAAGGCATCCACAAAGCAACAAAAGCAATGGCGATTGAGAAAGCGATCGCTGGCTTGCCAGTGCCTCTTCACCCAGGTGCGGTGCGTTACTACAAAGAAATGGGCATCGAAATCCCATCAGACCTAATGGCGAAATAACGCCAACTTCGCCCCGAGTTTCGGCTCGGGGCATTTTATCCCTACCGATTTCTAAGATGGAAAAAGCCGCCAGAGCTTGGAGTATGAGATGAGCGACTCAATAGAAAAGGAATTGCAGAAATTTGAGCTGCCCACGCGCACTGATTTTCCGTGGGTAACCACCACAATCACAGTGTTTGGCGTGGTGTTGTCTGCTTTGCACATTTGGTTTAATACCTTATCGACGTTACCAGAGTTATGGATTTCCGCGACCCACTTTGCTGGCTTTGCGGTGATTTGTGCGCTTTGGTATCCGGCTCATATCTCTCTCAAGCAGAGTAAGCTTGCACTCGGTATCGATGTGTTAATTGCTATGGGCGCGGTCGCGTGTTTGCTCTACATTCCCTATGCCGAAGATGCGCTGTACGAACGTGGCGTCAAGTTCGTGACCAGCGATTGGGTCTTCGCCATCATGGCAATCCTGATTGTGATTGAGCTTATCCGACGCACCATGGGTTGGTTTATTCCAGTGCTGATTGTGGTGTGTCTGAGCTACGTTGTGCTTTGGGGTAAGTGGGCGACAGGTATTTTCCACTTCCCGGGTTTGAGCATGGAAACCTTGCTCTACCGTAGCTTCTATTCTTCTGAGGGCATGTTTGGCTCTATCTCGCGCATCAGTTGGACTTTCGTATTCATGTTCATTCTGTTTGGTGCGTTTCTTGTTCGCTCTGGTGTTGGTGATTACATCATCAATGTGGCACGTGCTGCGGCTGGTAAAATCATCGGTGGTCCCGGTTTTATCGCAGTGATTGGCTCGGGATTGATGGGCTCAGTATCTGGATCTAGTGTGGCAAATACGGTTTCAACCGGTGTTATCAGTATTCCTTTGATGCAAAAAGCAGGTTTTCCTTCGCGCTTCGCGGCGGGCGTTGAAGCAGCGGCATCGACAGGTGGTCAGTTGATGCCACCAGTGATGGGCGCGGGTGCTTTCATCATGGCGTCTTACACGCAAATTCCTTATGTTGATATTATTGCCGTTTCTTTCATTCCTGCTCTTATCTATTTCTTGTCTGTGGCGTTCTTTGTGCGTATCGAAGCCAAACGCAGCGGCGTTCAAAAAATCACGACCAGCGATGAATCTCTACTGAAAGTGTTGATCAGCGGTTGGCACAATCTTATCCCACTGGCGGTATTGGTTACTTTGTTGGTTCAAGGCTTTACGCCAACTTACGCTGCTGGCTTGTCGATCATTTCTGTGGTGGTGGCTTCTTGGTTCTCGAAAGATCACAAGATGGGACCAAAAGCGATCATCGAAGCGCTATCGCAAGGTGCGAAAAACATGGCGACAACCGCTGTATTGCTGGTGGGTATCGGTTTGGTGATCAACGTGATCAGTACAACGGGCATCGGCAACACCTTCTCATTGATGATCGACGGTTGGGCGAATGGCGACTTGTTCATCATGATCGTTCTGATTGCGCTCGCTTCTCTTGTTTTGGGTATGGGTTTACCTGTTACAGCGGCGTATATTGTGTTGGGCACACTGTCTGCCCCTGCGCTTTACAAGTTGATTGCGGAAAACCAATTGCTTGAATTGATGGTGTCGGGTCAATTGCCAGAACAAGCAAAAGCCATCTTCATGTTGGCGGCGCCAGAAAAGTTGGAACTTCTTAATGCACCAATGGCGTTGGAAACTGCGAAAGAAATGGTGGCGTTAGTACCTGCAGACTTTATGGAAACCCTACTAGAGCAAAGTTTGGGTATGGAAGCGGTAGGCTTGGCATTGCTGGCTGCTCACCTCATCATCTTTTGGTTATCGCAAGACAGTAACGTTACGCCACCAGTGTGTTTGACCGCTTTTGCAGCAGCAACCATCGCCAAAACACCACCGATGCGCACTGGTT
>NZ_JADDYG010000054.1:32217-33366 GCF_015163535.1 Vibrio sp. OPT46
TGATGGCGTGGAAAATCGCCAAAGGTTTGTATCTTGTACCGCTACTTATTGCCTATACAGGCTTGGTCAGTTGGGATGTGACGTCGGTAATTACCGTAGGCTTCTTTGCCATCATCGGTACCTATGCATTGATTGGTGCGATTGAAGGCTACTTGGAAGGTCCTCTAAACATTCTGACGCGTCTCTTGTTGGTAGTGGTGGGTACATTGCTGGTTTGGCACGATATCCCAATGTTGGTTCGTGTGGCAAGCTGTGCGGTATTTGTCGCGGTGTTCATTTACAGTGGTCGCAAGTTCAAATTGCAACAATCTCAACTATCGGTTTTATAAGAGGTCGTATGAAATCAGTCTATGACTACATCATTGTTGGTGGCGGTATCGTTGGTGTGTCGACAGCATGGCAACTACAGCAACGTCATCCAGACAAATCCATTTTATTGGTTGAGAAAGAGTCCGGTTTTGCCAAGCACCAAACCGGACACAATAGCGGCGTGATTCATGCTGGGGTGTACTACGCTCCGGGCAGCTTAAAAGCGGATTTTTGTAAGCGTGGGGTAGAGCGAACCATTTCGTTCTGTGCTGAGCACGATATTCCGGTGGAGAACTGTGGCAAGTTATTGGTTGCGACCAATGAGCAAGAAGTCGAACGCATGAATGCCCTCTATGAGCGCTGCCATGTCAACGGCATCGACGTAAAGCTACTCGATGAAGTTCAACTCAAACTGGCTGAGCCAAACATCACTGGCTTGGGTGCGATTTATGTCAAAACCACTAGCATTGTTGATTATCGTTTGGTCACTGAGCAGATGGCGGAAGAGTTCAAAAAGCTCGGCGGTCAAATCAGCCTGAGAACCAAAGTGGTGGCTGCCGAAGAGAAGGATGAAGAAGTCCAACTGACCTGCATTTCAGACGGTCAAACGATGCAGCTTAATACCAAGTTCTTGGTTACTTGCAGTGGCTTGATGGCGGATCGCATGACTAAGATGATGTCTATTCCGACCGATTTCCAAATCATCCCTTATCGTGGTGAATACTACCGCTTAGATAGCAAACACGACCGAGTGGTGAATCATCTTATTTATCCAATTCCAGACCCTGATTTGCCATTCTTGGGCGTCCACCTGACTCGCATGATTGATGGCAGTGTGAC
>NZ_JADDYG010000537.1:0-621 GCF_015163535.1 Vibrio sp. OPT46
GCTAGTAGAAAGCATAAGTTCTTTATGCCACAACACAGAGAACCAAATATCAATTAAACCTAAACAATTGCCGAAAAATGCAACCTCGACCAACACTACTATCACTCAAAGTGTTCCTCGTTCCACCAATAGCTGGAACAGTTCGAGTGATGAGCAATTGATGAATTACTTGAGTCAAGATATTGGTTTGAGGCAGATAGCTTTACAGATGAACGTAACACCAAAATTCATTACAAATAGAATGCTGCAACTACGCATAATTGACATTGACCAGTTCGCTGAAATAAAAAGGCAGCTGTTAGATTTAGGGTGCTTTCAATAAATGGCTAATGCCACTTGATACTGAAGAGGATTAAACAAGTGGTAGTTTTGTAGAAATATCTATCGTAGAAGCAGCGATCAAGAAGTGCTTTGCTTGGTCAAAAACCTCAGACAAAAACACTATCAAATGAACCAAACAAAGAGGAGCACCAACTTAGTAAATGGTCTCCGAACGGAGCACGGCTTTGAATGTCATATCACTTTTGACCTTGTTTTGACTCACAGCGTTCCGGCGACGGAACGCGATTCAATTCTTGTATAGCGCCAAATGAAAAATTTATATTAGTATCCCCGATGATG
>NZ_JADDYG010000538.1:0-267 GCF_015163535.1 Vibrio sp. OPT46
CTGGAGTAAGAAATAATCTTGCTCCAGAAATCTTGGTGGTGGCCACAAATCAGAAGATCCACTTCTTGCTCTTTAATGGTGACCTCTAATTTATCAGCCAAGTCGCCAGTACCTACGAAGAAATGTTTAAGTGGGTAATCCATGTAATCACTAAATGTCTTTAAACATCCCATTGAATGCTCATTCAACGGCCTTTGATCCGGGTTTTCTTTAATGTCTACAAGCTCACGATAGATTTCTCCGTGCGTACCATCAATATGAATAAAG
>NZ_JADDYG010000539.1:0-2302 GCF_015163535.1 Vibrio sp. OPT46
CCATATTGCCCGGGGTCGCCTGGTCAATTAAGTTGGCGATATCGGAGACCTTGAAATAAACGCGTCTGCCTATTTTTATCCGGTTTGGTTTTAGCTTATTGGCTAGTTCGCAATTTGTACGAAGTGTAATCCTCAAGCCTTCAGGGCTGCGATGCAGGATCTCCGCAACCTGAGTAAATGAAAGCAGCGGAGATCCTCCATAGTGGTTGTAGAGGCTTTCCTCAGTGGTCATTGTGTTTTCTTTAGTCGTTACGTCGCGATGTTCTGTACCCATACCGATCTCCTTTGCCAGTCTCTCTATTGACTTTGAGATAGTCTATGCATAAGGCTTTGGGGCTGTAAACTGCACTTTAACATCACGTTTGTGAATTTTAGCTTCAATTTTTCGATATATCGTAGATCTTTTGGGTGTGTTTTGTTGGTTTTTTAGCGGCTAAAATCTAGTCTTTGCTGATTTTGAGCTTTCTAGATTTCGGTATATCGAACATCGATATCTATAGTGATAAAGTTAATTTTTTATCGTTTTGTTTTAATTGTAAAAATTGTTTTTGTTCTGGATTTATAAATAAAGAGAGAGAAGTGACATCAAGTGAGTGAGATAGTACGTAGAGTTAGATTAATTCGGGTGAAATACGCTTAACTTGCAAGAATCACCTACCATGATTTTCTTTTAGTTGCATGTGTATTTGTGATTTAAATCACCGTTATTGTTAGGTAATCACATTCTATGGTTACTCAGTCGTCGTGAATATGCCCCCCAAGTGTCAATAGGGGCGAGAGCTTAACGAAACAAGTGAGGTATTGCTGGAGGTGATTACGGGGTTATTGACACATGGGGGGGGCGTTATTGTGTTGAGAGTCGTCACTGGACTAACGAGTGTCTACTGACTTTGTGGCTATTCAGGTTGCTAATTTTTTGTCACAAAAGCTGTCACCGCAATGAACATTAAATTGTCTTTGCTATTGCTTTTACGAGGTTACCATGTGCTGTAGGTAGATTCTCTGATAACTCCGGATGCTTGTAAATTGTAAACTTCTTTAGTGCTGAACGGAGGCTACCTGTTAGGCTGTAACATGCTGCTTTAGTTGTTGTATTCTGTTCTGAATATACTTGGATTTTGGCAAGTAGCTTTAAGTAACCTTCTTTGCTTGCTATCTCTTGCTCTAATTCTGAACATATAGATTTATGGATACGATTTACTCGACTTTTAGTGTCTTTCGCCACCTTTGGCGAAAGAGCGGAGTAGGAAATCAACCAATTTTCAAACTGATTTAGATCACTTATAAAGTCGACTCTGTTCTGTGTCATGTTACGTACCAATCGATAATCATTTATGTTATCTTAGCGCTAATGTAAGCGCTAAACAAATGTGAACGTATAGTTATCATGAAAAAACAGCATACCTTAATCTCTCTATTCACTGGAGCTGGCGGTATGGATCTTGGTCTAGAGCAGGCCGGATTTACAACGCTCGTTGCTAACGAATTAGAACCTCAAGCTTGTGAAACACTTAGAAGAAATAAGGAGTTATGTCATCTAGAAGGTAAAGAACTGGAGAGCTTTATCTCTAACTCTCTGCAACAAAGATGTTTTAATCGCTTAAGTGATTTTGAAAAAGAGCAGTTTTTTGATCGCTTAAAGACTAACACCGATAAAGATAAATTTTTGCAAGAGTGTCAGGTAATAGAAGGGGATATTAGAACAGTCCCTTCTAATGTGTTTAAAGAGCATTCAAATGGTTCGGAAATTTTTTGTATCGCCGGCGGGCCACCATGTCAGCCTTTCAGCAAAGCGGGAAAAAAGAAATCATTAGATTGTACTAAGAATGGCGATTTATTTTTTGAGTTTGTTAGGGTCGTTAATGATGTAAAACCTAAATGGTTTCTGTTTGAAAATGTTAAAGGTATAACGTTCACTAAAACAGATGTGTTGTATCAGACATGTAACAGTTGCGGTGAGCACAATATTGCTCCATTCAGGATTCGCCAGGATTTCGAAACAAACAAAGAAACTGTACCTTGTTTAAAATGTGCTTCTAACGATACTCGTTGGCTTGTTAAGAATGAGCCCGGAGGGTCATTAAAAATCATATTTAATGAGTTTAAGAAAATAGGATACAAGTGCTCATTTAAAGTCTTAAATGCTGCGGATTATGGTGCTCCTCAAATAAGGGAACGACTTTTTATTGTCGGTAGCAGAGAAGGCAAAGACTTTTTGTGGCCAGAGCCTACTCACGCCAAGGTTGTGGATAAGAATGTGCAAACAGATTTATTCATCAGCAATACAAAAAAATCTTGGGTG
>NZ_JADDYG010000540.1:0-1022 GCF_015163535.1 Vibrio sp. OPT46
AATGGAAAGATCGGCTGGGTTAGCTTCCGCTAGAAGGACTAGCTCATTGTTGCTGCCTTTGTTGCGCTTAAGCTTGTTTGCAAATTCCAGTTGTTGAATAGATTTTGGAACGCTTGCGTAAACTGGCATGCCAATCTGTTCAATTTGATCTGGTGTTTCCACACCACGGTGGAATGCTGCACGAATTAATACGAAAGCCACGCCTGCCATACCGCCAAGCAGTGTTGCTAGCACAACGATAAGCGCTTTTTTCGGCTTGATTGGCTTAGAGAAAGATTGAGCGTTATCTAAGATTCGAACGTTGCCAACTGTTCCGGCTTTAATAATGTTGAGCTCTTGAACCTTGTTCAATAGTTGGATGTAGATTTGTTGGTTTACTTCTACATCGCGTGTCATACGTAGAACTTCACGCTGTGTTTTCGGTAACTTTTGAACTTGTTTATTAAGACGTTCTTTCTCTTTTAGTAGTGTTTCACGTTTATCAAGTAGCGACTTATAAGCTGGGTGATCCTGTGTGAAGCGTTGGCTGATCTCACTTTCTTTGAATGTAAGCTCATTTAGCTGTGCTTCTAACTCAACCATTACTTTCAGCGTTGACTGAGCTTCAAGGCCTAAATCGATAGATTCATTTTCTTGACGGAATCGATTTAAAACGTCTTCAGAAGCGGTCAGTTTTGTTTTGATGTCTGGGAGGTGACCTTTCAAGAACTCGAGGCTTTGCTCTGCCTCTGCAGAATTTCTTTGAACGTTTTGTAAGAAGTAGTTTTGGCTAATGTCGTTCAAGATATCTTGAATCTTAGCGCGGTCTTCACCAGAGAAGCTTAAAGATATAATCCCGGTTTGCTTACCACGTTCGCTAATCGATAAGTTTTCTTGAAGTTTATTAATTGCATCTAATTTACTGATTTTGCTGACCGTGAATGAGTCACCAGTTTGAGCCACAAGTTCAGTCGCCAAAAATTGGTATCCATTCTTCTCAAGCAGTTCACCAACTTTACCTTCTAAAATGACGTTATTGTCAT
>NZ_JADDYG010000540.1:1079-1574 GCF_015163535.1 Vibrio sp. OPT46
CTTCTAAGAGCCTGAACGTCTGTTTTTCAGAATCAATAACTTCAAGAGTTAAAGGAACGCCAACTGCGTAAGAAGGAGCATTAAATCGTGAAACGCTCAGACTGATTTGCTCACCTTGTAGTCGAGCTAGGCCTTTACCAATAATTGGCATGTAGTTTGGAGAAACGACAGTCGTTAAGTTGAACTTATCAACAGTACCGCCCAAGATCATACGAGATTTGATGATCTCTATTTCTGTTGTCGCTGATGATTCTGCTGAAAACAGCTCTCCCATATCACCAACCATCGCTGAAATACCACCTGAACTCTTACTTTCGATTTGGATAAGAGCGTCAGCTTTATAGATAGGTGTTGATAGAATGGCAACGCCGACGCCTATAATCGAAAATAGGACTACGGTACATAGAATGAGCCATTTGGCATCGAGAATGATCCCAAATAACTTTCCCAAATCGATCTCATCGTCGGCTTGACGTGATTGCTTAATAGTTTGTG
>NZ_JADDYG010000540.1:1633-2014 GCF_015163535.1 Vibrio sp. OPT46
TTGTCATTACTTTAACTTCTTAAATACCTTGCCATTGGCGTTTATTTAGCCTTGCGGCTTATAGTTTTTGAGACCACGCTTTTGCTGCTTTTTCTATAAGCGTATATGCATGTTCGAAAGCTTCTCTACTTTGTCTGTATGGATCAGGGATGTTTTGTTCATTTATCCACTGTCCAAACAGCATCGTTTTACCTCGTGCCTCAGGAGCGATTTTGGTTAAGGCTTCTAAATGACCTTTTTCCATAACCAATATCAGATCGTATTGAGCGCAAAGCTCAGGTGTTAATTGTCGTGCTTCGTGTCCATCTAAGCTTACGCTATGTTCGTTCGCGATAGTGGTTGCCATCTCGTCAGCAGCTTTTCCCGTTAGATGGCTCTTAT
>NZ_JADDYG010000540.1:2079-2350 GCF_015163535.1 Vibrio sp. OPT46
CTACTGCGATTCCTGCTGATGCGACATGTTTGTTTGGTAGTAAAGACTGCAAAAGCCGCTCTCCTGTTGGAGAGCGGCAAATATTACCGACACAGACGACAAGAATATTAGAAAACAAATGCTTACCCTACTTTAAGTTGTATGCTTATGATCTCAACTGAATTGCTGGTTTCTTTATATTGCGCAATTGAGCTGAGTAGCTATCGATTACGTGCCGCAAGAGATAATTTTCTTGCGGCACGTTGTTTTACGGCCAAGTGCGTACTCGTAG
>NZ_JADDYG010000541.1:0-336 GCF_015163535.1 Vibrio sp. OPT46
GTCGAAAAAGGCGAGTTTAATATTTGGGCGATTGACCATGTTACTGAAGCTATCGAATTGTTTACGGGGAAAGTTGCTGGTGAGCCAACCGATGAAGGCTCTTATCCAATCGATACCATTTTTGGCCTTGCTCAAGCCAAGCTCAATTCGTTGAGAAAATAGGCTGAAACCGTCCTAAATGTGAATGTATCTCATCATAAGTGATCATAATTTATCATAACGACAATATCCCGACGCCACTGTCGGGATATTGTCAATAACAGATTGAAAATGGAGAGTTTTTGTACTAGACAAAAGTGTGATCGACCTCTAATATTCGCCACTTGTTTATTCGTC
>NZ_JADDYG010000542.1:0-380 GCF_015163535.1 Vibrio sp. OPT46
TAAATTCGGTTACCCGGGTCTACGTTAACGACCAAAGAAACTTCTTGATTCTCGTCGTCAAACTCTGGAATGGTATTCACTTGAGGATAAGCATAACCAGACTCACCAAGCACACGCTTAATCCCTTCTTCCATTGAAGTAACCAACGAGCCGTTGTATGTCTCATTGTCTTCAAATGGCACAAGTCTTTCGAACGTCGCTTCCTCGCCAATCAAATCACCACGGAACTTCACGTCCTTAACGGTGTAAACCTCGCCCTCTTCTAGACCAAGAGTAATGTATACCCCTTTCTTGTCAGGAGAGATTGCAACTTGTGTCGAATCAACGTTAAATTTTAAGTAACCACGATCCAGGTAGAATGATTTGAGTGCTTCAATATC
>NZ_JADDYG010000543.1:0-208 GCF_015163535.1 Vibrio sp. OPT46
TTGTTTTAATGCCCAATTAGCTTCTGATTGTAATGTAAATAATAAAGAATTCGTTAAATTTAATCGAAAGTTATAATCATCCCAACTCCAAGATATTTCTTCAACTGTTATGTTAAGTTTTTGTGATAGTATTTTCATTGTTAAATGAGGGTTTTTATCCATCCAGTTAATTGAGTGATGAAGTGACTTTATTATTTTCATTACTTCT
>NZ_JADDYG010000544.1:0-451 GCF_015163535.1 Vibrio sp. OPT46
ACCCCCGCTTGCGCGCTACTCATCACGAGTAAAGGTAAAATTAATCTTAATTTCATCATAGTAACCCCTATTATTTTGATAAATATACGTCATTTTCGGATAACAAACAATAAACGAAGCTGTAAGGTAACCTACGAATAAGAACAATTTCTTATCGGTTATCTGGCTTCCAAATTTCGTTTTTTCGATATGGCAAGTTGTTGCCTTGGTTGTATTTTGACAGGAGGTGTATAAAAAACTCTAATGGTGTCCTTTTGGTAAGAGAGATTAAAGACATTAATACATAGAAAACACACATGGCTTTAAGGTAGTTCCAGCTGAACATTATTGGCAATGTCAAAACCGGGACGATTGTAGACCCGTCCATAAGTAGGAAAAGTGGTCTTTTCATCGCATTTTGTACCGCTTTTCTATCCAGCTTCGGTTTATATTCCATTATTCTGATTCCATA
>NZ_JADDYG010000545.1:0-248 GCF_015163535.1 Vibrio sp. OPT46
CTGATACCGCTGCCTAGGCGCGTGTATTGTGTCATTTGGCTTACTTGCCAGTTGTCGTTGATTGGCATAACAAGTTTGTAGCCCACACCATAGCTTACCGTTGAATCACCTTTGTATGCTTTGCGGTTTGCGTTTGCTTCGCGTTGTTTTACACCAAAGTAGTAATCTACGTAGTCTTCACTTTGATAAGTTAGGTTAGCAAAAGGAACAAAATCAACACTACCGAATTTCATGATGTGGAAGTAAGT
>NZ_JADDYG010000055.1:0-338 GCF_015163535.1 Vibrio sp. OPT46
CAACCATTTGAATTCTTTTGTCCTACTGCAATCTCACAGACATCAGAAGAAGCATTCCCATAAATGGCCAAAAGCAGGGCGAAATCAGAAAGGAAGCCGGGAAGGGGAGGGAGCCCAGCTAAACTACGAGTAAGAGGCTTAGCTCCAGAAAGTTCTAAGGAAGTGAAAACCTCTTGGGTAGACCAGTCACGTATTGGAGCGTATAGAAACAGTGGGTAGCCTGTATTTAAATCAGACTCTTTCATCTCTTTCAATAAATCACTTATAGACTTATCACTGGTTCCCTGAATAACCATATTACCTTTTCGCTTTGTACTCTCGTTGTTTCTTTGCCCTGT
>NZ_JADDYG010000546.1:0-232 GCF_015163535.1 Vibrio sp. OPT46
ATGCGCATGGTTAAGCAGGGCGCTGTGAAGATTGATGGTGAAAAAATTGCGGACAGCAAATTTGCTCCAGAAGCGGGTACTTACGTGTTCCAAGTAGGTAAACGTAAATTTGCTCGTATTACTATTCAGTAATCCATAATGACTGCAAATGAAAGCGTCCGAAGGGCGCTTTTTTTGTATGAAAATTTAGCAAAAACGGCAAAGTAAAACTTCCATACCTGATGAACTTTGC
>NZ_JADDYG010000547.1:0-1462 GCF_015163535.1 Vibrio sp. OPT46
TTACGATCTGACTATGGACTCCCTGATTATCCACCACTGGAAGACTTATCCAATGGTCAATTGACTTCAGTAAGCAACTGATTTCAAACCTAACAGCATAAGGCAACTTTAAATGTTGCCTTTTTTTTATCTATATTCAAGTAATATTCCCTTAGGCAGTCTAGCAGACTATGTAGAACCATAGGTTATTATGTGGGTTTTACTTTAGTACCTCGCTTTGTTTTCGTTAAGCTAATCTTCGAATAATTCATATAAACTCAACAAACAAATAGCACTGTATAAATAGACATTATTATAAAGTGTAGTATAATTTGAGTTATATTACACTTTTTGGCCGTTAAGGTTAGCGTTACAGGTGACAGCGTAACACTTTATTTTTGGAGGTGAACGTGGAGATTACTAAGCAAAATTTACCAATTCCTGCATCCGGATTAGAAAAGATTAAGGCATTAGAACTAGGCAATAACAAAGAAAAAGAAAATCTTTCACGATTTAAAATCCCTTTGCCTGAACTTGACGGTGCAATTGACCCTGATCACCCAAACCTAAAGACAATTCTAGATAACATGGCCATATTCGAGGCTACACGTGGTGGTTTTTCGAAGGCAACACAAAAAAACATGTTTTCCGCTGTTCGCTCTTGGATAAGATTTACTGAGTATATTGAATTAGCCTACGCATTTCCTATACATCCAAGAATGTTTTACTACTGGATACTACACCTTAAAAATGAACAGAAAGTGTCTTATGCGACACTATTGAGCCGAAAGAACCTCATAGCCATATTTTTGAATCAACTAGGATTCGCCAACGTTACTGAAGACAAGCTTATAAAAGACTTTTTCAGGGGTGTAAAAAAGGATATGGCAGAATCTGATTTATCAAAGGTAGAGCAAAAAGTTGCTTCACCATTCAGAGCAAGCGATTTGAACAGGCAGATCGAAATAGTTGGGACACTTGAACAAGCTGGGCCAAAGCTTTTCAAAGACCTAGCATACATGACCATTGCATACTCTACTGCTCTTCGTGAAGAAGAGATCTTTACTTTAAAACGTAAAAACGTCATCATTTCTGGTGACACTGTCACTATAGTGAGGACAAAATCTAAGACATCTGCAGCGCCACCCAAAAAGTCTATCATTGGCAGGTATGCAGGGATCGTAAAGAAATATATTGAACTTGTAGAAAATGGAGTAGAGCTTTACAACCATGTAACCCCTTCAAGACCAGTCGAAGATCAGGAATATTATATTTTTGGTTGGATTCTGAAGAATGGACAGCTTAAGGACCCATTAAAACCTATGAATGGTGTATCCGTACTTAGATTGTTCCGAAAAGCATATGAACGACAAAGTGTATTTAATGGTCGTTGTTGGTCAGGGCATTCGGCACGTTGTGGAGCGGTAGTTGATGGGCATGTCGTTCATAAGATGAATGCAGTCGACCTTATGTCTATTGGTGA
>NZ_JADDYG010000548.1:0-308 GCF_015163535.1 Vibrio sp. OPT46
AAGAAGGCACCAGAACGTCAGGCAAGTACATTAAATAGCACCGATGCAATGGCAATGGTCGAACACGGCAGTGAAGTGAGCTTAAACGTCACCACCCCCGTTGGTACTAAGTTTATTACAACCAGCACATTTGTTGGCTGTCACTCAAATAATACTGCATTGATAGAGGTTCCGAACATCTCTGATGAAGACTTGAAGTTCTATTTTCAGGAAGGCTTTTGGATCAATGTAAAAGCCTACTCTCATCGAGGTGAAGGGGCCGTTATCCCATTTCGGGCCCAATTACAGCATCGACTAGGCGATCCGTA
>NZ_JADDYG010000549.1:0-299 GCF_015163535.1 Vibrio sp. OPT46
CTTGGACTGGCCAAGGTCGTACACCTTCGGCGATTCAAGAGCAACTTGATGCAGGTAAATCTCTGGATGAGTTCCTAATCTAGATCCGTGCTATTTTTAAAAGGCTCCCATAGGGAGCCTTTTTTATTTAAACCATTACAAATAAAAAAGGCACATTTCTTAATGCGCCTTTTACTTTAGTTACAGAATAGTTAATTAAACCGCTTCGTATTAACGTTCCCAGTATGCTTCTTCTAGGCTATCTTCTCGCTCAGGAAGTCCGCGCGACAATCGTGGTGAATGTTGCACGAGAACTTCGT
>NZ_JADDYG010000550.1:0-244 GCF_015163535.1 Vibrio sp. OPT46
TACGATTCACTACCTGTGCGGCTATCGATTGAATTTTCGATTTTTAACAGCTGGCTAATTTGTTTGTTTACGTTGTTAAGCTCGGTTTTAACGTCCTCGATCAATTCATTAGGAGCAGGGAAATGGTGTTTGTTTAAGTGTTCAATCTTTGCCAATTTTGGTGGTAAGTCGTCATCACATAACAAGACGAGAATGGTCTTTAGTCTTTTTGAATAACATCTGAGTGCTTCAAAACGGTTTTGTT
>NZ_JADDYG010000551.1:0-412 GCF_015163535.1 Vibrio sp. OPT46
AGCAAATGCAATGCCAACTTTAAATTAATGAAAAATATATTTAATTTTATAGAATACTGACAATCCTCTAAAGAACGCCAAACAAAAATAGAAAAAAAGAGCTGTCTGTTTACTTTATATAAACAATACTAAATTGAGGTTAATCGCTGATGTGAAAAAGATTCTTGTTAATTTGTAGATTTTTCAAAGAAATTAAATAAACATCTAAAATACTCTTGTAGATTAATCCTTCAAAAAACGCTTAGCTAGTTTTTATAAGAAAGGAAGCTAATCACACATACGTTGCATCTTACTTTGCTTCAAGCCGTGAATATTCTACTCTTTGCCTAAGCAGAGTTTAATGGAACTGAAGTATGTTAAAAGGCAGTGAATACCCTTCTATTCGAGCATTAAGGACGTTTGTCGCGGTCTC
>NZ_JADDYG010000552.1:0-504 GCF_015163535.1 Vibrio sp. OPT46
CCATTGTGGGATGAAGGTTACCTTTCAGTTGGTGATACACATACCACTCGTAAATGGGAGCCGGGAATGTCAGAGGAAGAAACTCGATTCTTTGGCTTAAAGAGAGAATGTGGCCTACACGAAGATGATGGCTCTGAACAAGATGGGTCTGGCATATAGCCATAATGCTCTTTAAATAGAGTTTAGGTTAAGTTTAATAAAGATAGCTGCAATAAAGCAGCTTTCTTTATTTATGGTACTTGAAAAACACGCCTCAAAGAACAACTCTGTGGATAAGTTGTGTGAGAGTTTGGGGTAAAGTTGAATAAATAAAGGTTTGATCGAAAACTCATCGTTTAACCATTATTTTTGCAATTTTTGAAAAATAACACTTGCCAATGTGAGCGCGATCTCTATAATGCCTCCTCGTCGACAGGGCAAGGCCTCACAAGGGTTTAAGCGAAGTTGATAAGGCTGAAAAGAAAAACGAAATAATTTGAAGAAAGTGTTTGACACAATAAATTA
>NZ_JADDYG010000553.1:0-865 GCF_015163535.1 Vibrio sp. OPT46
CACATGAACCAAACAAGTGCAGTTGGCTTGGATGATACTTTAGGCTCCAGAAACATCTCTGACGAAACAATCGTTGAGCTCCCAACCGTCCCAGATGATCCAGTAGGGGACTTTGAGATCCCAAAACCTGGAGAGGATGAAGATGAGGCAGTAGATATTACTATTAACTGTGGATGTGCTTCTGTGAATGTCGCAAGGGGAGCATGTTTTTCTCCAAAAAGAGCTAAAAGCGCAATGGACAGCAAAGCAAGTGGGTACTTTAGCTCATCTTATGGTTCATATTGGCCTAACTCGCCGAACATTGATTTCCTTGTAACATATAACCTGGAAACCAAAGGGATCACAAAAATAGCCATCACTGATCATAGTAAAATATACAATCTCACTGATGAAATCGCTAATGCTGGTTTATTTGAAATTTCCGGGCCAGTGACATCAACTGCTACACCTAGCTGTAGAGTAAGCTTAACTCGTGCTGCGTTCGCTGACATGGGATACTACACAATGGGTGCAGATGATCCATGGAGAGTAAGGTATAGAGGGTGGGCACATTACAACAAACCTTCCGGTTCCAGATACAAAACTGTAAATGGTGGTACCACAAGCACTCGACCTCCATCCGGGAAGACCTACTATTACTAGATAGCTTGAGTTTGTAAAAGCTTTTCTGGGCCTCTCAAACAAACCTTCCTTGGTGTACCAGGTCTTAATATACAAGTGGTACATCAAGGACGTTTTCTTAAAGCGTTAGTTTTCGTCCTAAATGTCACCCCAGACACTATTGGACCATAGTAAATCAATAAGATAGAAGAACACCTCTATCTAAGTGTGACATCTAGGACGAAAGTTTTCTATCTAGTGCCAC
>NZ_JADDYG010000554.1:0-197 GCF_015163535.1 Vibrio sp. OPT46
TACTAAAGTAAAACTCATTTTTGATAGGCAAATTGTACACTCTTCGATAGTCTTTTTTATACTCCAAATTTCCTTCTACATATTTTGAAAATGTATTTCCACCAATCTTGATATCTTGGCATTTGATTGGAGGGTAACCACGAAGAAACTCTCCTACAAGGAACTCTTCTTTCGCTCTCTTTTTTTCTTCGTTTATC
>NZ_JADDYG010000554.1:289-755 GCF_015163535.1 Vibrio sp. OPT46
TACGCAATGGCATCATTCATCAACTCTGTATGATCACCTTTTTGAGAACCGTCAGGTGACTCTACAGCATGATAAAAATCTACGTACTCTTTCTCTATAAATGAAGATAGTTGATTAACACTAGTAATATATTTATCTGCAGACTTAATCCTTAACCTAATATATAAACCACCTTGTTTATTGATTGGTAATAGTGGATTTATTATTTTATTTTGAAAAGAGAAATAAATCGTGGCCAAGTTTATAAACTTTTCATGCCGCTCTACTTTTGAATCAATATTGAATCGTTGTAATTCAATAAAATCTTGGTATACATGACCTTCATATATATTGTTCGGACATTCAAATGATAGTACTAAGTCATCTATCTGGAATACATTATGTAACAAGTGTGCAAAATCTGGTTTCCCTCTAAACCCATCTTTAAAGATTTTGATAAAATTCATATTTATATCTCTTGTTATTT
>NZ_JADDYG010000554.1:843-1322 GCF_015163535.1 Vibrio sp. OPT46
CCATGGCGTACAAAGGTAAATAGACATCCAATTTGATTCATTTTTCTCTCATGGCTACATACTTTGCTAGCTTTTCTTGACGCTGTGTTACTCTGCCTTAGTTTTTTCGTTCAATCCCTTTACCGCTTTGGCTGTATACGAGTCGATGAGCGGAGACAAATCCAGTAATTCCAATACTTTTTTTTCAAAGGTTTCATCCGCACTTCTCACCCAATCTAAAAACTTCTGCTTAGCAAACATCGATTCGTACTTATACCAAAACTCGATGCTCAGGTAGAATTCATTTTTTATGGGTAAATTGTATACTCTTCGTAATTCACTCTTATACTTAAGATTACCTTCTGAGTATTTTGAGTATTTGTTTTTTCCAACTTCAACTATCTCACACTTTATTGGTGGATAACCACTTAAGAAACCTCTAATTAAATATTCTTCTTTTTCTCTTTTTCGGTCTTCACTTTCTGGAATTTCTCCCCATT
>NZ_JADDYG010000554.1:1422-1752 GCF_015163535.1 Vibrio sp. OPT46
GCTCCGGGGCATGATAAAAATCATAATATTCTCTCTCTAAAAATGAGGACAATTGACTAATATTATCAATATCTTCTCCAGTAGATTTAACCCGTAGCCTAATATATAATCCACCTTGTTTGTTAATAGGAAGCAAAGGGTTTAATATTTTCTTCTGAAACAAAAAATATACCGTAGCTAACTTTACAAACCTTTCATGCCTCTCTATTTTTGATTCAACATCGAACTGTTCTAAATTAACAAGATCCTGGTATACATGTCCTTCATATATGTTGTTCGGACACTCAAATGACAGCACTAAGTCATCTATCTGGAACGCATTATGTAATA
>NZ_JADDYG010000056.1:0-1209 GCF_015163535.1 Vibrio sp. OPT46
ACCCCCGTACACTTCAATCTTGTACCTTTTGATGAGGTTGTTAAAGCTGGTTTCGACATGAATGATGAACAGGTTGAAGGCAAAGCCAGAAACCTACAGCTGTCTATTTGGCTAACGCTATTTTTTGTATTGGCTTTTTGCTTCTTTGCTGTAAACAGTGTTGCCAAATTCATTATTGTAACGATAGTAACCTCGGAGGTTCAATTTAGTTACCTAATGACATCCATGTATTTGACCTTGCTAAGTGCATTTACTTCCTTTATCTATTTTCATTACCTGCATTTATATTGGCAATATGACACCAATCGCTTTGGTTCTGTGTATTCATTTTTAGTTGCCATCAAAAAAGATCCTATGCGGTTACTGCCACTTTCCAATAAAGCCGAGGTAAATAATGTTTAAAACCTTTGTGATTTACAAGTTACCTGAAGACTTCAACTTGGAGCCAAATCTGCACTCTGAAATGTTTGAAAGGTTGAAGGCTAAACCTTTGACTGGTGCGATTAAGACTAAATATGGCTGGGCTGAGTTACTGCAATCAAATAAACCTTACATTAAGCTGGAAAACGATTATATTTTTCGTATAGAAAAGCGCTTTAGGTCTGTTGCATCTAGTACATTGGATGAAGCTGTCAGGCAGAAAATGATTCAGCTTGCACAAGATTCCCCCAGGACATGGGGAGTAAATGCCAAGGTTTCTTCACAAGATGTCAAGAATTTACGTGAAATGTGTGAAAACCTTCTTATACCGAAATCGCTTACACGTTTCAAAGATATCATTGTTTGGTTTAATACTGAGCTAAAGTTTCTTTTTATCGGTTCAAGTGGAAACAAAGAAGTTGAAGCGATTATTGATTTATTCAGGCTTACATTCAAAACATTTCCTGCGAGCCCGCTAACAGTTAATAATGATGTTTCGAGTGTATTTACTAGTTGGCTTAGCAGCCTGGAGTTACCGCCTACGTTGGCAATTAAAAATGGTGATATTGCATTTGAGAATAGAGCGAACGGTGCGAACAAGGTGAGATACAGTAACCAGGATATTGAGTCAGATGAAATCAATGCTAATTTACTAGCGCAAAAGCGCCCACTTCAACTATCTTGCGAATGGAACGCCACTTTAGGGTTTACTGTTAATAACGAATTAAAGTTTTCTAAGATCAAGCAACTAGGGCTGTTAAAAGAGAAAATAAAAACGGCCAATAAGGA
>NZ_JADDYG010000555.1:0-1271 GCF_015163535.1 Vibrio sp. OPT46
GGCGTAAGTGAATTTTTGTCGTAGAGATAGTCAGACCAATGCGGTTTCCTCAACACAGGCTTAGGTTGTTCTCTCAATCGATAGACAAGATTATCGGTCCTGATAATCGTAGCTTTTGTGTCTCGCGTTATCGCGGCATGAGCTTCTACTTTGTCTACCATACCTGGACGAAGGTACTTGGCTTCACCTGAACTTAGATTTGCAGAAGCGTTAATGAGATGCTCGAAAGGTAGCAAGCGGTCAAAGAGGTGAGACTTGCTATCCACTACATCTGTTAAGCGCTCCATCGTAGCTATATAACCATTCGCACTGCCAACTTCTTCAGCTCTTTCGCGGATCGACTCAATTCTGAGTGCCTCTTCCCCATCGCTTACTAGTTGTTGTCTAACCTTTACATCTTTTAGTTCACTTAAGCTGTAATAGGTGCGCTTAGATTCATCTGCCAAAGTGGTAACACTGAAAAATAGACTAGCAATTAAACAAATAGCAGTATTGGTTCTCACGCTTTTGTCTCCAAGTATTTAACGACAATCGTCTTAAGTCGGTTATCGACCATGATGTCTACCTGGGCACCCTTTTCAGAGTCAATAATCTTTATTGCGTCGTTTATTGGTTGATCCTTCAGTTTAATACTTACAAACACGCCACCAGGTGGTTTTTGGCCATAAGTAAATACTCGATCAGAACCATAACCTACTGTCTCAGCAATACCTTTTACGGCAGTTTCGACTTCACAATCACAATTCCAGTCAACAACCTTTTCAAAACCAGGTAACACCATTGTAGAGAGCATGCGCTCCTGCCTTCTCTGCTCAGGGCCTTTAAGTGCTTGTGCATGTGCACTTCTCGTTTTTGCTAACAATCGGAGCTCGTCAAGCATTTCAACTGCATATGGTTCAAGATCGCCAAAAGCCCTTTCTTCAGGGCTCTTTTCTAAGTGCCTTAAATCTTTGACTTCATTAGTTGCGCACCCAAGAAGTAGAGTAGAAGCGAATGCTATGCTAGAAAGCTTAAAGACGTTCATTTTGTTTCCTCTTCGTTGCATTGATGCAAAGTGTTTTAGCTGTATTCAGATTTGAAACAGTGATGATTGATTCATCCGTACTGATGTTTTGGTTAATGTCTGGGTGGTAATACCTAACTTTGTGATGGAAGGCTTTCTTGATTTCAGAAATATTGAGGGACGTAATAGGTAGCCCTAATAATTTGAAAGCCTGAACTTCTTCTTCAGAGAAGTTAAATGGGTTTTGTTCATTCAGAGTCGGAGAACT
>NZ_JADDYG010000556.1:0-204 GCF_015163535.1 Vibrio sp. OPT46
TTATCGTTACTCATGTCAGCATTCGCACTTCTGATACGTCCAGCATGCGTTACCACACACCTTCAACCGCTTACAGAACGCTCCCCTACCCAATATACAAAAGTATATTGCCGCAGCTTCGGTTTACTACTTAGCCCCGTTACATCTTCCGCGCAGGCCGACTCGACCAGTGAGCTATTACGCTTTCTTTAAATGATGGCTGCT
>NZ_JADDYG010000557.1:0-431 GCF_015163535.1 Vibrio sp. OPT46
ACTCATATCTTGCTGAACAAAATGGTTATGTTCGAATTCGCTCGGTTGATGCGACTTGGGAGTTACAAAAACTCACAAACGATACAACACTCGTGGAATACAAGGCGTTTGCTGACCCCGGAGGTCTATTGCCAAACTGGCTGATCAACAAACTCTCAAAAGAAAGTGCATGGGCAACATTTAGTAATTTAAGAAAAGAGTTACCTGAATATCAACAATACTCTCATCCTCAAATAGATGAGTAAGCGTCGCTCTTCCCACTCGCTTTTTAATGCGGTACATAATAACAAAAGGCGGCATATGCCGCCTTTTTCTACTCAATGTGTTACTGTTGTGCAACCGTTACAGGTTTAGTTGCACCACGGTAATCAAACTCAAAACCAATACCTTGGTCTGTCACGTCCATCGTCATACCACCAACAAGCTCGCCT
>NZ_JADDYG010000558.1:0-340 GCF_015163535.1 Vibrio sp. OPT46
AAAGGTGTTACTCCTGTAGTTGTTGATTCAATCGAAAGCACTGACGCATTCTACGTAGCGGGTAAAGAACTTGCTCTAGAATCAGGTCTAGGTAACAAAGGCGATATCGTTGTTATGGTTTCTGGCGCTCTAGTTGCTTCAGGTACTACGAACACAGCTTCTGTACACGTGCTATAAGACTGAACTTTTAACACTTCAGTTTCTTGAGAAGGAGGGCTTATGCCCTCCTTTTTTATATGGCTTTCTTGCTCTCATAATAGGCTAATTGTATTATTTACCTCTATCAGAATTTCGTACTGTTTAATTTTATCGTCACGATTAAAGTTTCTATGAGGTGTAT
>NZ_JADDYG010000559.1:0-2621 GCF_015163535.1 Vibrio sp. OPT46
AGAGCAGCCATAAGGTTCTGACACAAGAGGATTTTGAGCGGTTTTTAGAACAGATTGAGTCGTGTGAATAAGAAAAGGCGTCATCGTGACGCCTTTTAGCTTTTACTCTTTGAAGCAGGGAAGTCCCTGCAGAGCACGCCAATCTTTCACTATTTTTGCTATTCCTTCAGGAGTATCTTCACCTGGGTTCTCTGGGTAGTAAATTAAGTCTGAACCTGCAGGATGCTCCGTAATTGATATGAAGTGTTCAAGCAACTTATCTTGATAATCATCACTACCCTTTGATTCAATTATCTCATCTAGTAAATTTATAAACTCAGCTTCAGTATAAGCACTCAATGTGTTTTTTAATTCCATAGTTAACTCTTGTGTATATCAATATGGTTACGGGGGGTGTTTACTCTTAAGTTGTCAACATCGTATACAGAACCGCCATGTTGTATTTCTTCAACATGGTGCAGTTCGAAAGAACGTCTTCCCCCGACGGTATCCTTAAACCTTGCTCGAGGAGCTTTGCCATCCATCATCCGTTTAAGGTTCGCAGGTATAAATTGACTTGAATCGGGAGTAGTTTGCCAACTTGCTTCACCGTTTTCTTCTGGCGTCCAATTGATGGTTGGTCCGTTATCTTCAATCGCAATGGACAAAATGTTGTATTCACCGAGAGCAGCTATAAGGTTCTGACAGAAGAGGACTTTGATCGGTTTTTAGAACCGGTTGAGAAATGGGAATGAGAAAAGGCGTCCTTGTAACGCCTTATGTTTATAAGCAAAGTAAAGCTTATATTAAGCATCATCTTGAGCGTATTTGATGACTCGCTCGACAGTGATCTCGGGAACATCTTCAAATAACTCTTGCAGTATAAATACCTCTAAAAAGTAGTCATACCCTTCCGGTGAGCTTCCATCCTCTGGCTCTGCGCAAAGTAAAATATGGGATTCAGGATTCCATGCACTGTCAATGTAAATGGTCAAATCAGGATCCAAGCTTGCAACATCAAGCATTAACTCTCTTAATTTCATTTTTATTTCCCCCATATCGAGTAGCCCCCCTTGTTATCTGGATGAAGTACTTTCCACTCTTCACTACCAATTGTGTGTTGTTCTCTTGGGACTAAAACCATGCTGCCTTTTTCTCTTTCATGATGCCATGTCCAACCTTTTGGAGGTCGTCTAGGAGCTAAGCCTGTAGCTGTTCTCTCTAGTTTTATATTCAAGGATTCCATCTGAGATGCAAATTCTGGATCTGTTTCCATCATCTTCAAGAGGTTCTCATTAGCTTCTTGAAAGTGACGAGCTCTCGAAACACCAGGATATGAATTCGGTGACAAAAACGTTTTAAATCCTGATGAGTAAGCATTTTCACTATATACAATATAAAGAGGAACGATACCTGAGCTTTCAGGGAATACCAAGATCGCATCACGCCAGTCTTTCTCTTCTGGAGCAGGCGTAACGGTGACGTTCGCATCGCTACCCGAGTGGATTGGCGTGACCAGTATATCGTCTTTTTCAAACCCATCACTATGATCGGGGGTAGTTTGCCAACTTGCTTCATCGTTTTCTTCTGGCGTCCAATAGATGGTTGGTCCGTTCTCTTCAATAGCAACGGACAACTGACCACTGTTCCCCTGTTTCACATATTTGATGGGGATTCGTGTGTCGTCTACATGATACCCCTGTACGTGCGGATAAAACTCGCCATCTTGGGGCTCGGTAATGTGGACACGAACGCGGCTTTGTACCGTGGTCACTTGGCGTAAATCTTGGTCTGTGTATTGGGTGTTATCGCCAAACAAGCTTTGCTGCATGGCAAACAAAGTGCCAATGCCCTCGACCTGCCAGCGGTAGCCCTCAACGATTTTGTCTTTCAATGTGCCGGCCAGTTTATCCAACTGCATAGCCGCGGTTTGGGTTTGCTGCGCTTGCTCTGGGGAACCGGCGACAGCTGCGGAACTGCCCATAGCCATTTGTGCTTGTGTCGCTTGAATGGCGGGTATGACAGCAGCTGGACTTGCATTGGCTTGTGCAAAGAAGAATGACCAAGGACCAAAGTTACTTATTGACTCTTGTTGGTCGCCAATTTCAATACATCCCTCTGGTCTGGTGCAGGATTTAGCGAACACGAGCGAGCTTGTAGCGTCTTTTAAATTGAGTATTACCACATCGCCTTCTATGCAATCGGCAGTGTTAATGGCTCTATATTTGGTCAACCCGAGCAATGGATCACTGTGCTGATAATGACTGTTGCGGATGTTGTTGTAAGTTTGTGGGCGCAGCGGCGGAAAGGTATTCTTTTTGTCCGGTGCTTGTTGTTGCTGTTTCTCAGCAACCATAATTTCATCACCTACCGCGAGTGACAGAGGGTCGGCCTCAAACACTGGGTTAAGCAAGAGCAAGGCTTTAGCTCCCATACCATATAGTTCAGCGATGCTTTGCCAGTCTTCCCCTGCCGTTACGGTGTGCGTCGCTGCGGTTTGTTCCGCTTGCGTCTCATCGTTGTTACCTTCTGAGCGCGCTTCTTCCGGCTGTTTGACCGCATCAAACAATGCGGGGATATCCAACTTTATACCGTTTTCACACAGCCAATCTTCACTGAGGTTATCGAGCTCTTCACGCGTG
>NZ_JADDYG010000559.1:2804-6749 GCF_015163535.1 Vibrio sp. OPT46
AACAAGTTCGCCATCATTAAAGTGGTAGTAATAGCCTTCTATAGGCAAACCTAAACGTTCGCCCAATCGCACTGCAGGGACAACAGGTATAAAACCTTCCTCAGCTTTATGGCTGCCGACTTTTTTTAGTGTGACGGCTTCCAATGGTGTCACTCCGAGATTGTTATCAGCGATGTGGATATTTAAACGCTTTGGCTCATCAAACACACATAACGCTGTGTAGCGGGTGCCTTGCTCGGTATTGGCTTGCTCCCAACGGGTTACCGCGCTCTCTTTTTCAGTTTTCGATAAAGCAAAGTCACTGTGCACCATTTTCTTTATGGTGGTATCCGAGCATCCGACTTCGAAGCTGTACTCAAACTCCTTGATTAATTCCTCTTCACTTTCGGTTGCGATTGGCGGCGGCGTGTAAACTCGTTCGGGCGTCGAGGTTTACCTGATACAAGAGCGGTAACCTCCCGTTGCTCTGGTGGTTTTCGTTATTGCTAACAAATTATTAGCCGCATCATCCGAAAGTTCAGAGATAACCTCAGAATTCAGCCGCCAAGTTTTAGGACCTATTGGGTCGTTGTAACTAAGCAGAGCAGGAGTTTGAGGCGTATCACTAACGAGTGCGAGATTACCTTCGTAGAGATGCTGCTTTAGCTGTTCAAAAGTAAGATGTGAAGGAATAGCAGAGGCGATATCCGCTTCCGAAATATTATGGAAGTTGCCCTCTATCAATCCAAATTCATGAGACATTAATTCCGACAGTGGAAGAACTTTATAGGACACACAAATACCTAAAGTGAATACTAGTTATCACGGCAATAAGCAGTAAGCATGCCATTAACTTTCTTCTGCAAAATCAGCTAGGTAGGATGATAGTAGTGTATGCCGATACAATTTTTTATTTATCGAGCCAAAAAGTTGGGTATAAATCCAAGAAGTTGGTCGGTGTTGGCTGTGGTCTTTGTGTACGGTCGCTGTTTAGCTGAAGCGATACATATGGTGTTTTTACCCGTGAACACATTCGTAGTGGGCACGTTGTGGATGTAATAGTTCTAAGAAGTCTTTGCCCCATTATAAGACAGAGTAAATACTCATTCATATCCTGTTAGTTGGTTTTTTCCTTACTAAAAGTAATCCATTCTCTAATGCTATTGTTGTTAATCCTCGTGTTGTATTACGGGGGCTCTTAAGTTATCAACATCGTACACAGAACCACCATGTTGTATTTATTCAACATGGTGCATTTAGAAAGAACGTCTTCCCCCAACGGTATCCTTAAACCTTGCTCGAGGAGCTTTGCCATCCATCATCCGTTTAAGGTTCGCAGGTATAAATTGACTTGAATCGAGAGTTTGCCAACTTGCTTCACCGTTTTCTTCTGGCGTCCAATTGATGGTTGGTACGTTATCTTCAATCGCAATGGACAAAATATTGAGTTCACCGAGAGCAACCATAAGGTTCTGACACAAGAGGATTTTGAGCGGATTTTAGAGCAGGCTGAGGAATGGGAATGGGAAAAGGCGTCATTGTGACGCCTTTTATTTTTTACTCTTTGAAGCAAGGAAGCCCCTGCTCTTGGTACCACCTTTTAATTTCATTAACAACTCCCTCTGGCGAGTCATCTTGATCAGGTTTAGGCCAAAATATTAGGTCGGTCCCATCAGGGTGTTTAACAATTTCTGAAAAATGTAAGATAAGTTTGTCCTCCTCACTTTCAGGTAAATCGTTATCACATATTGTGCTGACAAAATCTTTAAATTCAGCAAATGTATACTCGGAAATATTATTTTTTAACTTCATTTAATTCTTACCAAAGTGGATTCTCTTGTGATGTTTAGGAGTAACGACTGCAAGGTTATCAACATGGAAAACAGCTCCCCCCTTAGATATCTCATGTTGGTGATGGATCTCATATCTGATCATTTTTCCATAGTGTTCACCTTTTGGAGCTATAGGAGATTTACCGGAACTAATTTTCTTTTGGTTCGTTCTGTTGAATTGCGCCATAAGCACACTATCTTTAGAAACCTCTATCCAGAAAGCTTTTCGGAACGCATCAAAATTACTAAATTCTTTCCCTCTCAGCTTATCAGCTATTTGAGAGGGTATTGGGGCTCCTAAGTCCTTACCTGCACCTGCCAACCAAATGCCAAAGATATCTTCGCCTTTCCCGGTAACGACTCCGGGCTTATCTCTCGGGCTTTCTTTGTAAACCACATAGAGCGGAGCAATACCTGAGCTTTCAGGGAATACCAAGATCGCATCGCGCCAGTCTTTCTCTTCTGGCGCAGGCGTAACGGTGACGTTAGCATCGCTATCCGAGTGGATTGGCGTGACCAGTATATCGTCTTTTTCAAACCCATCACTATGATCGGGGGTAGTTTGCCAACTTGCTTCACCGTTTTCTTCTGGTGTCCAATAGATGGTTGGTCCGTTCTCCTCAATCGCAACGGACAGCTGGCTATTATTTCCCTGTTTCACGTATTTGATGGGGATGCGCGTGTCGTCTACATGATAGCCCTGCACGTGCGGATAAAACTCCCCATCTTGGGGCTCGGTAATGTGGACACGAACACGGCTTTGCGCCGTGGTCACTTGGCGTAAATCTTGGTCTGTATATTGGGTGTTATCGCCAAACAAGCTTTGCTGCATGGCAAACAAAGAGCCAATGCCTTCTACTTGCCAGCGGTAGCCCTCAACTATCTTATCTTTCAATGTGCCGGCCAGTTTATCCAACTGCATCGCCGCAGTTTGGGTTTGTTGCGTTTGCTCTGGTGAGCCAGCGACAGCGGCGGAACTTCCCATGGCCATTTGTGCTTGTGTTGCTTGAATGGCGGGTATGACAGCAGCTGGGGTCGCATTCGCTTGCGCAAAGAAGAATGACCAAGGCCCGAAGTTACTGATTGACTCTTGTTGGTCGCCAATTTCAATACACCCTTCTGGCCTGATGCAGGATTTAGCGAACACGAGCGAGCTTGTGGCGTCTTTTAAGTTAAGGATGGCGACATCACCTTCTACAAAATCGGCAGCGTTGATAGCTCGATATTTGGTCAACCCAAGTAAAGGATCGCTGTGCTGGTAATGACTGTTGCGGATGTTGTTGTAGGTTTGCGGGTGCAGAGGCGGAAAAGTGTTCTTTTTGTCTGGTGCTTGTTGTTGCTGTGCTTCAGCAACAACAATTTCATCACCAATTGCGAGTGATAGAGGGTCGGCCTCAAACACTGGGTTAAGCGAGAGCAAGGCTTTAGCTCCCATACCATACCGTTCAGCTATGCTCTGCCAGGTTTCCCCCGCAACTACGATGTGCGTTGCTGCGGTTTGTTCTGCTTCCGCTTCATCGTTGTAATCTTCTGCGCGTGCTTCTTCCGGCTGTTTACCTGCATCAAACAGTGCAGGAATATCCAACTTTATCCCGTTTTCGCTCAGCCAATCTTCACTAAGATTATCGAGCTCTTCACGCGTGATTTGGCGCTCAAGATAAATGATGTATTGGTTCTCAAGGACTTGGTTGGCCAACTTCCAATACACCAAAATAGCGCTTTGATCCTTGGTAAAACCGCGCTCGTCATTGAGCGTCTCTTGTGTCGATCGCGTAGCGTAAAATGCCCATTTTTCTTGTCCGAGAATTTTGTACTCTTGGACCAGTTCACCATCATTAAAGTGGTAGTAATAGCCCTCTGTCGGCAAGCCTAGGCGTTCGCCCAATCGCACAGCCGGAACGACAGGTATAAAACCTTCCTCAGTTTTATGGCTGCCGGCTTTTTGTAGTGTGATTGATTCCAATGGTGTCAGCCCGAGATTGTCGTCAGCGATGTGGATATTTAAACGCTTTGGCTCATCAAACACACATAACGCTGTGTAGCGGGTACCTTGCTCGGTATTGGCTTGCTCCCAGCGGGTTACCGCGTTCTCTTTTTCAGTTTTCGCTAAAGCAAAGTCATTGTGCACCATTTT
>NZ_JADDYG010000559.1:6807-8304 GCF_015163535.1 Vibrio sp. OPT46
CTTTATGGTGGCATCCGAGCAGCCGACTTCGAAGCTGTACTCAAATTCCTTGGTGATTTCCTCTTCACTTTCGACTGCGATCGGCTGTGGCGTATAAGCTCGTTCGAGTGCCGCGGTCTCTCCAATACGTGTGCTGTATCCTCCCGTTGCTCTGGAGATTTTCGTCTTTGCTAACAACTCCTCAGCCGCATCATCCGAAAATGCAGAGATAACCTCAGAGTTCAGCCGCCATGTTTTAGGACCAATTGGGTCGTTGTAACTCAGAAGTGCGGGAATTTGAGGTGTATCACTCACGAGTACGAGCTTACCCTCGTGGAGGTGGTGTTTTAGCTGATCAAAGGTAAGATGAGCAGGAATGGCAGAGGCGATATCTGCTTCCGCGAGGTTGTGGAAGTTGCCCTCTATCAACCCGAATTCATGGGACATTACTTCCGACAGTGGAAGGGTTTTATACGACACACAAATACCTAAAGTAAAAGCCAAATATCACGTCAAAAAGCGAGAAGCGTGCCATTTAATTTTTTAATAAAATCAATTGTTTGGAATAATAGTAATGTACGTCTATCCAATTTTTTGGTTATGGTGCCAATAAATTGGATATAAATCCAAGAAGTTGGTCGGTGTTGGCTGTGGCCTTTGTGTACGGAATCTGTTTAGTTGAAGCGATACATATGGTGTTTTTTCCCGTGAACACATTCGTAGTGGGCACGTTGTGGATGTAATAGTTCTAAGAAGGTTTTGCCCCAAAATTCGTTAGGTTAAATACCCTATAAAGTTAAAGAGCCTGCGTTTACCCTACAAAAAGTCATTTAGTAGAATGAAACTTTCACGATTTGGGCCTTTTATATGTATGTTTTGCTTGTCAAAGCGTCCGTTTTAGTAGCGAAACTAGCTAAACAACTTGTTGGAAGTGGACTAACTGCGGAAAGTATTGCTACCTTACGTTTATCTCAAAATAAAGCTGACTACCTGTGAACGCTTTTATGCGTTGGTAGAGGGTATTTGACGGTCTTAATAAAATACGGGAACAGCCATGACATTATCAAGAACAAGGCTCATGAAAGCAACAGCTCAAATTCTTGGCACTTTACTCTGTTTAGCCTTTCTTACTGGCTGTGAACGAGCAACGGAAGGGTTGCAATATGCCAAAAATCGTGATGGTTCAGATGACAAGTCAATACTTATTGGCTACAACGGTAACGACACAGATGTCGTCATCCCAGATTCGGTCGAACTTATTAATGGGGGGACATTTTATGACAAGCAGCTCACCAGCGTGGTCATCCCAAAATCGGTTACTATAATTGGAAGACAGGCATTTGAAAAAAATAAACTTACTAATGTGGTTATACCAGATTCGGTGACCTCCATTGGGGAGCGGGCGTTCGCTAAAAATAATCTCACTAGCGTTACTATTCCTGATTCAGTGACCTTCATTGGGGAGCGGGCATTTAATAAAAATGCAATATCAATAGTTAACAATGTCCCATCAGATGG
>NZ_JADDYG010000559.1:8363-14207 GCF_015163535.1 Vibrio sp. OPT46
TATTATTTTTGCTCGTAATGATGATGGCACTGAAAACAAAAAGATCATAATTTCCTATGGTGGAGCAAGAAAAGAGATTGCTATACCAGATTCGGTGATTACTGTTGATAGTTGGATGTTTGCTGAAAGTCAGCTCACCAGAGTTACTATTCCTGATTCGGTGACCTCCATTGGGGAGCGGGCGTTCGCTAAAAATAATCTCACCAGCGTGACTATCTCAGATTCGGTGACAGCTATTGAGTACGAGGCATTTCATGACAACCAGCTCACCAGCGTTACTATTCCCGATTCAGTGACCTCCATTGGGGAGCGGGCATTTTCTGACAACCAGCTCACCAGCGTTACTATTCCTGATTCAGTGACCTCCATTGGGGAGCGGGCATTTAATAAAAATGCAATATCAATAGTTAACAATGTCCCATCAGATGGTTTTATTTTTGCTCGTAATGATGATGGCACTGATAACAAAAAGATAATAATTTCCTATGGTGGAGTAAGAAAGGAGATTGTTATTCCTGACTCGGTGACCACAATTGGAAAGTATGCGTTTTCTTCTAACAATCTCACCAGCGTAACCATCCCAAATTCGGTGACCACAATTGGAAATAGTGCGTTTTCTTTAAACAACCTTACCAGCGTAACCATCCCAAATTCGGTGACCACAATTGGAAATAGTGCGTTTTCTTTAAACAACCTTACCAGCGTAACCATCCCAAATTCGGTGACCACAATTGGAGAGCATGCGTTTGGAGTGAATCAGCTCACCAGAGTGACAATCCCAGACTCGGTGACCTCCCTTGGTAACAGTGTGTTCGCTGATAATATGCTCACCAGCGTAATTCTCCCTGATACATTGACCTCGATAGGGAAGCGGGCGTTTGCTAATAACAGGCTCACTGATGTGGTTATACCAGATTCGGTGACCACCATTGAAACTAGGGCGTTTAAAGGCAATCAGCTCACTGATGTGGTTATACCAGATTTGGTGACCACCATTGGAAGTGATGCGTTTAATGGCAATCAGCTCACCAGTGTGGTTATACCAGACTCTGTGACCATCATTGGATATGGGGCGTTTCTTAACAACCAGCTCACCAGCGTGGTTATACCAGATTCGGTGACCACCATTCACAATTCTGCGTTTATGAACAACAAGCTCACCAGTGTGGTTATACCAGACTCTGTGACCACCATTGGAAGTGATGCGTTTTATAACAACCAGCTCACCAGCGTGACTCTCCCAGCTACGGTGTCTTCTCATTGGGCAGCGCCGTTTGATATTGGTGTAAAAATTAATGGAAATTAACAGTTTACAACTTATCTCAAGTGCTTTACAGAATCTAGAGATATGCCTTTCCCCTACTAAAAGTTATCTGAAACTAGCAATTGTCAAAACTAAACGGTGCTGTGTGACCCAACCCTTTTAATGGTTGCTATCTTATTGATTTATCGTTGAAGATTAAAAAAGAAAGAAGGCATTATTTCGCCATGGAATACGGACAATCGCAGTATAGAAAGCGTTAGCTGCAATCAGTATATAACGAGTATTATCGAAAATAATGTCTATGGGTTTAATCGGCACATAACAAGGCCTTAAAGTCGGATTCGTAACAGTTGGCTCGATTCCGCTTCGCTTCACATTATAGCCAACAATTACTCACCGTTTAAGGCTGCGTTAAGCGCTTACCAGAGATCACATAAACATAACTAGGAGTAATGATGAACAAAGAACAGGCTAAAAAACACATTGAAGAGAATCTGAATGACGGGGACTCGCTAATAGGTTTTTTTCAGGCTGTAAGCCCACCAAATATTTGGCTATTCTTACTGATTGGCCCTCTTTTCATTCTAAGCATGAGAACATACTTCTTAGCTGTTACTGAGAAAGGTGTATCTTTCCACAAATTGAGCTTGTTAGGTAAATTTAAGGAGCATGATTTTTTTGACTTTGGTGACATTGAAAGCGTAAAAATAGGAAAAGGGCTATTACAAAGGCCTATGAAATTCACATTCAAAAACAACCGAAAGATTAAAGTAAAAGCACAATTAAAGGGAGTAGAAAAGGTCGCAAAATTGTTGCCGGAAGTTCAAGAACATATTGAGAGCAATATACCTTTAGTCCAATGATTATATTTCTTATCGCAGTTGTGACTTATGTCGGCTTATTGATTTTCATAAAGCCTGCTCCGAGTAGTTTGAAGGCTGTTCCAATTACCTATAGTGAAAACTTTAAATTTGTTTGGGCTTCTATATGTTCAGGGGTTGTAATTCTTTTTATATTTCTTCTGACAACAAACTTTGGTTTCATTTCCGTAGATGAGAGCCTGTATCGAACGTTCGCACTGAGTAATGACATTGATCAGTTTTTAAAGTGGCCGTTACAGTCAGTATCGCACTTATTTATCCATGGTAACCTGATTCATCTCACTGCAAATGTTATTGGCTTAGGTCTAGCATCTGCTTATGAACGCAGGGTTGGAGCCAAGAGGTATTTGGCAGTACTTCTTGTGAGCGGCTTGGCATCTATACCATCTATACTATTCTATTCGGAAAATATTCTAGTCTGCGGGATATCGGGTGGTGTTTTCGGACTGGCAGCTGCTTATTTTACAGATGAAGAGGAATTAACCACCAAGGAGTGGCTTTTAGCGATTTCACTGTTCCTGGTTTTGGCAATAGTGCTTGCCCTAGATTCAGAGTTCAAAGGTGGTTCTAATAAAGCGTTAGATATGAAAATTGATCACATTGGCCATTTTTTGGGAGCATTAGGCGCAATTTTGTATTGCCGCTTAAAGCCACTGCGCTTAACAAGGGCAAGCACCGGAAAAATAAAAGCTCCGGCTTCACCTCCACTTTAATTTTCCGGTGTTGCCGGCGTTAGGTAGCTTGAGAATAGAATCTTGTTCAAAGTTAGAAGAGCTGAACTACATTGGAAACATGAATGAATCTGACTTAAAAACAACGCTCTCTGTTTATAACGAAATGGATTCGGCGAAGCTCACAGAGGAAGAATTGGTTTTTATAAAAGAACTCGATAAACGCCTTCAAAACTACAATCTAGAGACTGATTTATTGCTCATATACGAAAAGTTGAAAGTAGAACAAAAGAAGTGAAGTAACAAGAAGCATAATACAAGAGGTGGTTTTAACCACCTTTTCTTCGCATGGTATTAGAGAAGGAAATATAAACGCTAGATAAGAGGTAGATGGTAGCCCTATGAACAAGCTACCAATTCTGGCATTTGTCGGAAGGTCCACAAAAAGAAATAAGCCTATAGCGTACAAAAAAAATGTTACGCTAATCAATATATTATCTATTTCCATTTCTATTTGTTTCCAGAACAAAAAAACTATTAAAAATGGTAAAAAAATGAGTTCCATTTATATCTCCCCCTTCATATAAAAGATTATTGTATCACTATTTAATTACTAATTTAGTAAAATCGCTGGCAAGCCATTATCCAACTTTTAGTTAGCTGGTGAAGGTCGGTCATGGGGGTGATGATAATTTTCCAAAGCTTCTCAGATTGAACTTTTATCCATGGTACTTTCAAGCTAGAAAGTGTCAAAATATGAGTTATTGGTCATAAACAACTCGTTGGAGTATGCACCCACATGCTTAACAATATTATCTCTGCAAACTCTGCTTTATTGTGTTGTGTTTTTTCGCCCACTTTCTCAACCTCTGGAAGTGGGCTTTTTCATTTTCCCATACCTCAAGTTATTCATGTTTTACTAATGTTCAAATTTCCGAAACTCATTTGTGTCCAAAAACGAGTTACAGCTTCACTATAATCGGTTTGATGTATGTAAAAATACGGGCCGGTGCACCATCACTGGCCCGTGTGCTTTCTTATTACTTGCGTCGGCCAAACGACCAGCGTCTCGTTTTGTCAATTTGATCGACCGACCTTATCATGTTCTTGTAAACATGCCCTGCCAACCTATGTTGGAATACCTCCATTTTGTTGGTAATGGCTTTCATTTTCGTGCCATATCCGGTGTTGTGCAGCCACTGTCCTAAAAAATAGAAGGCCAGCATCACAATGAACATCACTGCAAAGAAGCCAAATACTTCCGCAAGGTTTTGGGGGGGAAAGTTAAACTCCATAATCAGTAATCCTTATCTAGTTAGGCCATACGGCCTTTTTAACAAAGTTGGCAACCTCTTCATTACGTTCCTGCTGTTGTTCCTGGGAATACGAAACGTAGTCCTCAACGTCGAAGGTGTGCTTTTCTGGATCGCGCTCTTGCCACTCAGCATGTGCTTGGCGTACTTCTTCCTGGTCCTCACTGGACAGGCCATCAAAGCCTTCGTTTTGATTCATCCACCCAGTTACACCGCCTAATTTATCGTTGTCAAATGCAGGAGAAGCGCCGTCAGTCACCCTCCTTATCATCTTCCTCGTCCCCTTTCATATTATTTCGTACTGAGCTGGCTAAACGACCTCCAGCGGTTTGGCTTATACGCTCCCCGGCCATATCTCCCACTCCCTTAATCAAATTAGCGCCAGTATCCGCTGCAACGCGGCCCGCTTTTGCAACACTATCCTTAAAGCCGCCAGAGGATTCGCCATTACTAGAAGATTGGTCGGAAGCATGGGAGAAGGAGCCAGCCTCGTCAGAGTCACCTCTACCGCTAAATGCACTGCTAAGGCTCGACATAACGTCAGTATTGTTCGCTACGTTCTCACCTGCTTTTGTAAATGCAGCCTGAATAGCAGACGCACCGCCGGCGGTAGCCATTGCTGTACTAGCAGCCATACCACCAGTGGCAACAGCCGCTCCAGCCACCGCCCCAGCACTTATGCTGCCAGCACCCGCCGCCGCGCCACCTCCGGGAACTAGGCTAGCAACCACATTGGGAACAGAGTGAATAAGCATTACGAGAACCAGTGAAACGACAAAGATCACCAGCAGTTCACGCATAGGAGCATCATTGGATAGCTCAGCATAAAAACCGTCCATTATCGACATGGCGATGCCAATGAGCAAAGTCATTGTCATCAACTTCAAAGCGACACCCAATACGCTTTTGAAGTAGTTGATTGCTATATCTGAAGTCCAACGCGAACCACCAAACCCCAGCACGAAAACACCGGCATATATCAATATCCAAGCAGTTACCAAGGCCAACAACACATTAGCCGCCACAACCGCCATACATGCCAAAATTGCTAGCGTGATTAAGAAAAGAGACAAGTTATCTATAGGGCTTGTGATGCTGTAATACTCACCTGCTTTAACAATAATGTCGAAAGCAATGCTGATAGGCTCTGAGGGGGTTAGGTCTCTCGGAAGGCCACCGGCTTGAGCACCGATCGTTCTCAACGAGTCGATGATTGACGTCGCAAAGTCTGGGCCGTTTCTGAGTAACCAGAGGAAGAAACCAAACGTCAGGATAAAGCGCATAAACTCGGCAAAGAACTCCCTTATATCCGCTTGTTTAAGGATCAAAGTACCGCCAGTCCAAACAAGAGATATAGTACCCAGCGTCCAAAACAGCCACACGGCATGGTTTGTAATTACCGTGCTCCAAGTAGCACTAGCGGTCATGAAGCGCACGGCTACCTCATCCAAGACACCATTAGGCTCAATGGCCGCCGACGCAGTCTGCGAGGTCAGTAACACAGCTAGTAGCATCACAAGTCGAATGAATATCTTGCTCATAATTAGAACCCCTTATTCTTGGAGCGATCCGTGCGTTCGCCCATATCCCAAAGACAGTTCCCTTCTTCCCTCAGCTCTTTCGTCAGGTTCGGGTTATTACAGTTGATCGTTGTAGGCTTTGGCCCTCCATCCTCACCACACCCTACCAGAACGAAAGATGCCAGCACGCTGACG
>NZ_JADDYG010000559.1:14263-17700 GCF_015163535.1 Vibrio sp. OPT46
ATAAAAACTCGAATGATATTCTGCATGATTAGAACCCCCTATTTTTTGAACGGTCGGTAGGCTCTCCCATATCAAATAACCTTTCACGGGACGCTTGATATTGAGCTTCGCGGTCGGCTTCCGCCTGCATTCGAGAACCAACAGCATTCTGCTGAGCAATTAACAAACTACGGATTTGAAGGAGTTGGTTGACCTGGTTACTAGCAAGCTGGTTGGCATAGCCAATAGCCGCTAACTGACCATCTGCTCCCTGAGCTGCTGACTGTAATCGGTGCAGCTGACGAGCGTCAGCCTGCAAGTTTTTATGCTGTAGCTTCAAGCCTTCAAAGAGAGCATCGTTGGCTGTTTTTTGGGATTCGGACGCCAAGCGACGGTTTTCTTCCATCTTCGCTTGTTCTGCAGGCGTACAACCTCCAGATCCATTGAAGCAAGGTGAACTGCGGTAGTAGGCCACATCCTGGAATTTGCTTAGGTAAGCATCAAGGCTACCAAGCTGGTTTTGATAATAAGCAAGCGTATTGGTGGCATGAGTTAAATCATCAATCGTCGATTGTGCCTGGTCCCAAATATAAGCCACTGGGGCCATAGTGTTTTGCAGCTGGTTTTCATACTGCTGCAACTGAGTTTGGTACTGTTGGATCTGCTTGGCTGTTTGAGTGACAGACTCCATTGCTGACATAATATTTTGTGTCAGGTTCGTTCCATCAACAACCGGAATCCCAGCTACTACCGGTATGGGAGAGATAAATGCTAATGAAATAGCGGCCGTAGTTATTTTAGCCGCTAAAATACGTACGTTGTTCATAATTGAGTGCCCTTAGTATTGTCGTGACTAAGTTGCACCCACCAACCTGTATCGGCCCAAAACCTATAGATATGAGCCTTTACCCCTACTGAAAATCAGCGGTGAATGTGGACCTCTACAAAGATAGGTTGTCACTTTCTATCCTGGCGTCCGACCTGCGCGACACCTTAAAAACGCGCGGCCTCAGATCTTTGAAACATAGGTGTCATTCCCCTTAAAGCTGGTTAGGAGTTCCAAGGGTTAAAGTCGATAATTAGAGACCTCGTAGAGCAGGATACCGTTGAGCCCGAAGGTGCGAATAAAGGACGAGTGAAATAGGAACCATCAACTTGTTGGTGGGCCTACTTCACCTATCTTGCCCGCACCTCAGCACTGTTTATCCATGTTTTGCTATCTGCATATTTCTGCAAAGACGATGAATCTTGTCTGTATTTATATGTATATGTCAGAAAGTCTTGGAAGGTTACTCAAATGTTCTACAGTCCACTCGCCCCGCCCCTCAAATGTCAATAGATGTTGAAACGCCAAGAAGGTGAAACATTAAAACAGCTATTTTTCAATAACTTAAAAATCCACCAATGCCGTTCAAATCCATTCTATTGACAGTTTCAGACATGTATAAATCAGCTTAACAGTTCGGTATTTTATAGACTGTATTATTCCAATTTCGATACTCAAACTGCTCAGTCTTTACCAAATTATCCACTGTATTTTTCTCTTAACTACAGGTTAATTTTTTATATAGGTAAACCTACAGGAAAGTACTATAGGAGGTTCCACAACCATCTGTTATTAAAAAACTTTTTGGCCTTTCTCGGGACAGAACATGCGCACTCCGGGACAAAACATGCGTAAACCGGGACAAAACATGCGCAAAACTCCCCCTTTAAAGCGGGACAAAACATGCGTGGATAACTTTCTAATTTCCCAGACTTACTAATACCTAAAACGATGGTGTATACAGTTCCATTACGCTTCAATATCCCGTTCAATCTGTCGTTTTGTCCGTCGAGGTACTTGAGGAGCACTTGGCTTCAAAAGTAATCCTTTTTCGGTTGGAGTAGCATCTAGTTCTGGCCATGCCTGTTGTACCTTTTTAAGTCCATCATTGAACCGTCGTTTAAAGTCTTTGACATTGGCGTAATTCGCTCCCAATTGCCCCATCAAACCTAACCAAGGGATAATTGTGGCTCGCTTTAAATAACTCACCCGATAAGTCGCCCAGCAATATATATCTACGGCCATCGGAGAACGCTTAATTAACCGCAGAACTCTCATATCCAAAGGGACAGGTTTATCTGTAATAAGTTGAAAAAACTTAGGCGATAGTTCCACCCAAGATTCCCCTAATGAATCTTGATCGGATTGCTTTGTACTCCACCAAATATGGGAAATATCAGCGACCCTGGCTCCTGTTTCATCTTCACAAATATATCCACTATCATCATTTAGTTCTGTATAACTGACACTGATCGTAGTTTTGAACAACCGCCGCATTTGGTCCCTAAAGGAGTCTATTGGCCCATTTTCTCCCCCACTTGAACGCACCCCTAGTTTTTTCATAAAACCTCTTTGAGAATCTCCCAGTTCAAGCTTGCGTGCTTCCTGTTCAGTGATAAAGCCATTGTCCAGTTTTGACTTATTTCTCACTGCTTGTGTACTTACCCAAACCAAGAGATAGCGTGCATAACAACCAAAAGGCAAACCTACAGATGATGGTGCCATCATGTGGATGGTGAAATTACCATTCTTCCGGCTCCACTCATTCGATTTTGGATTACTGTGCGGCATGGTTGCTTGAATCAGAAGTCGAGCAATAAATCCGAGTTCATTGGCCTCCTGAGCACTGCATTCTTGAATCTCTATGATGGAGTCTACGTAGCTCGATCTCACCTCAACTTTTGTTTTACGGCGCACTACTGGGACATTTTTTTTATTGTTTGATACAAGGAACTCTGTATCCATAAAATCTTCAAACGACATATTGATTGCTGACTACCAAAAAAAGCCCGGTCTAGCTGCTTTGAATGCAGACCTGCGTTTTTCTTCTATCCAGTTTTCAACCTCTGCAAGATCCCACGCTACACTGCGGCTAGTAAGTACTATTCGTCGAGGAAACTCTCCCCGTTGCTCCATGTTGTAAATAGTCCGATCAGACAAAGGAATCATCTTAAGTAGTGTCTTGCGGTTAATCAGGGTTTTATGTGCCAGATCCTGCATGTCTTTGCCTCCTCTTAGTTGCTGAGACCTGACTATGCCAATATTTGTTAGACACTGGATTGGACGTTTTGGCGAATTAGGTTGAATCTTCAAACTATTTTCAAATGAATAGAAGACAACCACCAAAAATGCCACTAGTTGCTAATAGACTCATTGCTTAACCAGTAGTAACATTATCCAGTATTGTGTTGAGGGATGTGGTAAATGGGATGTGGTAAATGGAATATGCTGAAATCGAAAAGGAAGCAAGTGATCGCTTAGACGCATACTATATCTCTGTCTGGGAGGATTGTGACGCCTTTGTTGCCGATGGCATACGAGAGTTTAGGGAGCGCTGGGCACACTACACAGTACATTCAAAAAGAAAAGACCCTAGAAGCCATTTAAAGGGGAGTAAAGCTCACCACAAACT
>NZ_JADDYG010000559.1:17754-33411 GCF_015163535.1 Vibrio sp. OPT46
AGAAACCGATAAGCGCCCTATTGGAGAGCTCATCTTAGAAGTTATCGATCCTAAGGTGTCAGCGTTCCTTCGATCTCTTCCTATGAGTCATTTTTGTTACTTTCCAAACCCCTACCTGAATATTGACCGTTCACCCTTGCCACGTTCAAAAAACAAGTCGACTTTGACAGAAAAGGCTGATCGTATCGTATCTATTAAATATGCATCAAAATTAAAAGAAGATACCCCGATAACCAATCTAATTATGATGATGGGGTTCAAAAATGCTCATGACGTGATCAAACAGCGCTTGAGACACTTTATGAACCTTGAACATCAATATCGGCCTATAGATTTTAAGTTTCAAGGAACTGTAGACAATCTGCTCGAGCTTTTATGGCAACTTCACCTTACGCCCACACGATTTCGGCAACATAGCGCAGATACAAAACTCAATGCGCAACGAAAACAAACCTACTGCGAGCTGTGTGGCCAAAGAAATGAACTCGCAGAATATTTCTATAAGTTAGATAACAATATACTAGACCCTAAGGATGAAGTAGAAGGCCACAACGAACAACACCAGGATAATAAGAAAAAAAGGCAACTTAGCCACCGGTATTGCCCTCATCATAAACCGAAGAATAAAGATGGTCGCACTTGGAACTCCGTATATAGGAGTGCTATGAAATCAAAGAGCCAATTTGAGAAAGAATATCGACGATTACGGCTTCACGTTTTCAAAGTCGAAAAGCTTAAAGATGTTTCAGGAGATGAACTAGTTGATCTTTATTTCTATCACTTCCTCCAGGATAAGTCCTTAACGCAAAAGCAAGCTGACGTATTTTTCCATTATATCAGGGATAATTTCGAGTACCCGATAGAGCTAAAAGGCGAGACAGAAAGGCTCATTAATGAAGCGGCTGTGCGCTTGACTGGAGCTGGTACAACTCTTGGAGCAGATGACGAAGGAGCTTTGCGTAATATAGCCCGAAGAATGGTCGATTCAAGACTTACTGACAATAAGAAAAGAATGCTCGCTCTGAGAAAGCAAGGCCTTAATCAGAAAGAAATTGCTCAAAAGCTAACTAAACTTGGTGGTAAAAAAATAACTCACCAAGCGGTGTCTAAAGCTTTGGGAACAATTCGTGACGAGTTTCTCTTACCCAGCACCCAAAGCTAACAGAATTTTAGCGGCTAAAATTTGATTTAGAAAGACTAAATTCATGGAGATAAATAAAAGCAGAACATAGCTCAAACGGAAACCAAAACTAGTCTTAATATATAACAGCTTCTCTTTTGGATAGTGCATTCATGAGCGTACTATCCACTTCTCTAGATCGTATCAAACTAACGTTGTCAGGTTGAGTTCGCATTGCCTTTACTCTAGAATCATCGCCTTTCTAAGACTATTATATGCAATAGATTAAAGAGTATTTAAGTAACTCCGCATCGGATATAACCATGAATTACAAGCAACTAGCAAAAATGTTTACCAGCACAAACATAACTAAAGTTGCTCAAGGAGATCTGAGCCTTGTGCAAGATATCGCTAGTGACTTCCCTACACTATCCCATGTGCAAAGTCTTTCTGAATTGTTTGAAGAAGCGTACAAACTCCTTTGTAAGCACTACCCGAATGAATATGTTATCAAAAATATTATTGCTAATAATATTTTGCTAGGAACTCATTCAATGAACACCGCAAGCATGCTCAGTGAATTGCGTATTGGCACCAACAAAGCGGACTGTGTGATCATAAATGGATCTTCTACGTGCTACGAAATAAAAACTAAATTTGATTCCTTAAAGCGTCTTCCTGAGCAGTTGTCAGCTTACACTTCCTCCTTTGATAAAACATACGTTGTTACTCACGAAGCGCATTTAAATGCCTTACTCAAAATTCAAAAGGATATTCCTCGCTTTGGTGTTTTGTTATCAAACAAGAGAAATCAGTTGAGTAAGAAAATAGAAGCCCCTTTAAACAAGAGTTTTGATACGGAATTGATGTTTCATACTTTGAGGAAAGAAGAGTACACCGACATTGCACACAGAGTCACAGGAGCTGTTCCGAATTGCCCGCAAACCGAGTTATTTAGCGAGTGTAAAGAAATTTTTTGTTCGTTGAATGAAGCTGAAGCTAATAAACATTTCAAGCGAGTGCTTAAAACATACCGTCGAAATGATCACAAATTCATCAGCAACCTACCAAAATCGATGAAAAATCTTGGCATAAGCTACAGCATTCACAAAAAAGGTAAGGACAACATCATATCATCTCTACTTGAATGCAATCAGTTTAATAGTGAGGATTATGATGTATTTTCCATATATGAGAGGAAAGCAGTTTGAGTTAGCGGCACTGAAAGAAGTAGCTCCGAGACTTAATTCAACTAAAGTTAGCCCTATAATTGAGCCAATTAACGACAACATCGATCGCCTCTGTGCAACGATTGAAGTACTAAACAATCATAATGTTGTACCTCATGTTATCGTAAACCCTCAAGTAGGTGATTTAGCGAGTGACTCTCCGGATTTTCTAAACGTTGAATTATCTAAACGTACCGTATCTTTTATTCCATGCATAAGGCTACATAATCAAAACATCATATACGTCAACACCTTACTACAACAATTAATCAACGATAGTGTTCCATTCTCCCTGTACCTACAAGAAGATATACAATCAAATATCACTCCCTATACAAGCAATTCTGTTGCAAATATTATCCAGAACTTAAATAGATACTCTCACTCTTTCAGAAACTCATTACCACGTAGCGTAATTGTTGATAGCTCTTTCCCATCCAAACCAAGAAATGCTGACTACAGTCGAGCACCGCAGTTTTTCTCAGACGCCCATGTATCGTACGTAACCCCAATGATCCAACATCAGATCGGGTTTGGAGATTTCTTAACAATTGACGATGCTTGGTCCACATCTGGAGGGCCTGCTTTTGTTATTGCACTTCATATTACGTATATAGAACAATCAAATAGTAATATGTACGTTAAACATAGCCTATCGACCAAAAACCCGAATGATCAAAGTGACCCTGCCGGTAAGTTCAAGGAGGCTCTGCAGGAAATGATTGATTTTGCTAATGTCACGCCTAGCCTTGATCAAAACACACTTGGGTTTCAAGAGTATATTAAAATTCACGTAAACGGGACGTATCACGCCTTAGGTGTACCTAAGAAGTTAAGTATGATGCACCATATTGAGACCATTAATAACTACCTTTAACTTAATTTCGTTAAATACAGTAAAAGTCCCCTTGAAGAGACTTTTAATGAGTGGGGTTCAACTCCCCACTCTAATTTTACTTAGCGTGACAAGTTATCCACTCATCAATCATGTCAGCCCAATCCTGCAACATAGCCGCGCGCTGTTCTCGGTACTCGGCTTTGTTGTATACCGCTCTCACTCCCTTTTGTTCATGTGCCAAGCACTTCTCTATCCAGTCAGTGTTGTATCCAGCTTCATGTAGCAAAGTGCTCGCTGTTCGACGCAGGTCATGCGGCCCAAACTTACTTAGTGACTGACCTTCCTTTTGCGCAGCCTTATATGTCAAATCCATGACTCGGTTCATCGTCGCACTACTCATTGGAGCATCAGAGTCATAACGGGAAGGAAGAATGTAATCAGACCCACCGGCAAATGTCTTCAAGGCGATCAGAATATCCATCGCCTGGCGTGACAAAAATACCAAGTGCGGGTTACGTCGTTTCATCCTCTCTTTAGGAATCGTCCATAACGCTTCGCTAAAGTTAATTTCGCTCCAAGTTGCGTTGGTTAACTCACTTTTGCGTACCATAGTCAGCAACAGCAGCTTTACCGAAGCACGAATCGAAGGGGTTGTACCTACCTTTTCCATGTAGTGGTACATCAAACCGATCTCAGCCGGTGTTAACGTTCGGTCTCTTGGTTCAAATCGAGCAATACTGGCGGGCCTCACCAAGTCTGCCGGGTTCTCAACTTTCTGCCCTCTCTCAATCGCCCATCGATACACCTGGAGTACAATGTCACGCGTATGCACAGCTGTTGCCGGTGCTCCACGCTCTACTATCGCGTCAGTCAATGCTCGCAGATCTTCATGAGTGATTTCTGTCAGCTTCTGATTGCCAAATTTACCCTCTAACTCTCGGGCATAGACTGAGCGACGCATATCCCGGGTAGAATCAGCCATCTGATAGCCACGCAGCCATTTCTGAGCCCAGGCACCAAAGGTTTCAGCATCTTTGGTTCTCGCCTTAGCACGGGCTTTCTCTTTGGCCGGTGACTTTCCATCAGTAACCATTCTCTTCGCTTCATTGAGACGCTCACGCGCTTCTGCTAACGTGATGCCTCCTACTCCGTAGCGACCAAAGGTAATAGTTTCTTGCCTGCCATTGATCGAGTAATTGTAGCGAAAAGAGATAGAGCCTGCGGTAGTGACAGCAACATAGAGGCCATCACGGTCATTGACTTTGTAAAGTTTATCTTTGGGTTTGAGATTGCGTAGCTTGGTATCAGTCAGCATGTTTCGACCTATTATTCTTGTTTGATACCATGCTGAAAAACCTCTAAAAATCTAGAAATTAATCTTTATAAAACAGATAGATATGAAAATTTAATACCATGCCCCATCAAAAACACTCAGCATGGTATCGTGCGTAATCCATGGCATTACCGATGAATCATACCCATCAAAATACCACGGTCAAACCGTGCTTGGCGTTGCCAGACATTGCCAAAAATGACTAAGCCAAAAACAAAAAAAGTCCGCAATTACGCGGACTTAAGTATGATTTAGTGCTTGTTAATGCCAGACCTTTCTTAAAGGAGCATTATTCCCACTCGATAGTCGCTGGTGGCTTACCAGAAATGTCGTAAACAACACGAGAAATGCCATCAACTTCGTTGATAATACGGTTAGATACCTTACCTAGGAAGTCGTATGGTAGGTGCGCCCAGTGTGCCGTCATAAAGTCGATGGTTTCTACTGCACGCAGTGATACAACCCAATCGTATTTACGGCCATCGCCCATTACACCAACAGAACGTACTGGTAGGAATACCGTGAACGCTTGAGATACTTTGTCATATAGGTCTGCAGCGTGAAGCTCTTCAATAAAGATAGCATCAGCACGACGTAGCAAGTCACAGTACTCTTTCTTGATTTCACCAAGAACACGAACACCTAGACCAGGACCTGGGAATGGGTGGCGGTAAAGCATGTTATAAGGCAGGCCTAGCTCTAGACCAATCTTACGTACTTCATCTTTGAACAGCTCACGTAGTGGCTCAACAAGACCCATTTCCATGTCATCTGGAAGACCGCCCACGTTGTGGTGCGATTTGATCACGTGCGCTTTACCAGTCTTAGATGCAGCTGACTCGATTACATCAGGGTAAATCGTACCTTGAGCTAGCCATTTCGCGTTTTTCAGCTTCTTAGACTCTTCATCGAATACATCTACGAATACGTGACCGATAGTCTTACGCTTCTCTTCTGGGTCAGACTTACCTTCAAGTGCTTTTAGGAAGCGTTCTTCAGCGTCAACTTTGATGATGTTCAAACCAAATTGGTCGCCGAACATATCCATTACTTGTTGACCTTCGTTTAGACGAAGTAGACCGTTATCAACAAATACACACGTTAGCTTGTCGCCGATTGCACGGTGAACCAGCATCGCAACTACCGATGAATCAACACCACCAGATAGACCTAGGATAACTTCGTCGTCACCCACTTGCTCTTTAATGCGAGCAACCGCGTCTTCGATGATAGATTCCGATGTCCATAGACGCTCACAGCCACATACGCCAAGAACAAAGTTCTCAAGCATTTGTAGGCCACCTTTTGTGTGTGTCACTTCTGGGTGGAACTGAACACCGTAGTATTTCTTCTCTTCATTCGCCATCGCAGCGTAAGGACAAGTGTCTGTCTCACCAACTTTTACGAAATCGGCTGGGATCTCTACTACTTTGTCGCCATGGCTCATCCAAACGTCTTGAGTTGCTTCAAGGTCTTTAAATAGAGCACATTCACCAGAAACTTTAACCTGAGCGTAGCCAAACTCACGTTCGTTAGAGCCCGCTACTTTGCCTCCTAGCTGTTCCGCCATGGTTTGCATGCCGTAACATACGCCAAGCAAAGGAACACCAGAATCAAACACATATTGAGGCGCGCGTGGAGAGTTCTCTTCCGTTACGCTTTCTGGACCGCCAGATAGGATAATGCCATCTGGGTTGAATTCGCGAATATCCGCTTCTTCTACATCCCAGCTCCATAGTTCACAGTAAACGCCGATTTCACGTACGCGGCGTGCTACTAATTGAGTGTACTGAGAACCGAAGTCCAAGATCAGAATACGTTGGTCATGGATATTTTTAGTCATTTTGAGCAGTCTTTTTAAGGCTAAGTGATTAAAACCGAGGCGAGTGTACTCGCCTCTTCTTAATGCTTCAAGGAAAAAGCAAACGTTTCCGTTGGGTAATTAGTTCCCTAGACGGTAGTTCGGCGCTTCCTTAGTAATTTGAACATCGTGTACATGAGACTCTTGCATACCTGCACCAGAGATACGTACAAATTCAGCTTTCGTACGCATATCTTCGATAGTTGCAGAACCAGTTAGACCCATGCTTGAACGTAGACCACCCATTTGTTGGTGTACGATCTCTTTTAGACGGCCTTTGTATGCGATACGACCTTCAATGCCTTCTGGTACTAGCTTGTCCGCTGCGTTGTCAGACTGGAAGTAACGGTCAGAAGAACCTTGAGACATAGCACCAAGAGAACCCATGCCGCGGTAAGACTTGTAAGAACGGCCATTGTATAGAATCACTTCACCCGGCGCTTCTTCAGTACCAGCAAACATAGAACCAACCATCACACATGATGCGCCAGCTACGATTGCTTTACAGATATCACCTGAGAAACGGATACCACCGTCAGCAATAACCGGAATACCATAATCATTAGCCACTTCTGCCGCATCTGCGATTGCAGTGATTTGTGGAACTCCCACACCCGTTACAATACGAGTTGTACAGATAGAACCAGGGCCGATACCAACTTTCACTGCGCTTACGCCAGCTTCGATTAGTGCTTTAGCACCAGCACCTGTTGCTACGTTACCACCGATGATGTCTAGATCTGGGTAAGCAGCGCGAGTTTCGCGGATGCGGTTTAGTACACCTTCAGAATGTCCGTGTGAAGAGTCGATAAGTAGAATGTCAACGCCTGCTTCAACTAGAGCAGCAACACGCTCTTCGTTACCAGCGCCAGCACCAACGGCTGCGCCAACACGTAGGCGACCACGCTCATCTTTACATGCGTTTGGTTTACGTTCTGCTTTGTGGAAGTCTTTCGCAGTAATCATACCGGTTAGTTGGAACTCATCATTTACAACCAATACTTTCTCTACACGAGCTTCGTGCATTTTCTCTTGCACTTCTTCTCGTGTTGCACCTTCTTTAACTGCTGCCAACTTCTCTTTTGGCGTCATTACTGAAGATACTTTCTTAGAAAGGTCCGTCACAAAACGAACGTCACGACCAGTGATAATACCAACAAGCTCATTGCTCTCAGTGACAACAGGGAAACCTGCAAAACCATGCTTTTCAGTGAGTGCAACAACATCAGCGATGGTCGCGTCAGGGTTTACAGTAACCGCGTCAGTTACCATACCAGCTTCGAACTTCTTAACTTTACGAACTTCGGCTGCCTGCTGCTCAATAGACATGTTCTTGTGGATAAAGCCAATGCCACCCTCTTGCGCTAGCGCAATTGCTAGACGAGCTTCAGTAACAGTGTCCATAGACGCTGAAATCATTGGGATGTTTAGGGTGATGTTCTTAGTTAGCTGAGTGCGAAGATCAGCTGTGTTTGGGAGAACGGTGGAGTGTGCTGGCACAAGTAGTACGTCATCGAATGTCAGCGCTTCTTTGGCAATTCTTAGCATTTGCAATATCTCACAATTAGAGGAGTAAAAAGAACAATCCAATCTCATCGTTTCGCATAATGAGGGTAACCTGCGTTAGCAACTAGCTACATTTGGATTAGATATTGCGGAGGGATTATACGGTTAACGCAATCGCTTGACCACAAATTTTTTAATTTTTTTCTTGCAATTACCCCCTTGCTATGTATTATATTGCCGCTAATTTCCATACTCACGTCTAAGAGATTAGCTGTGCTCTCCAAGACCAATCAAAACATCTTTACTGTTTCTCGTCTCAACGCGGAAGTTCGTTTACTCCTTGAAAACGAAATGGGGATCGTTTGGCTCGTCGGAGAGATATCCAACTTTTCAGCTCCTGTCTCTGGTCACTGGTACCTCACTCTTAAAGACTCTCGCGCTCAAGTTAAATGTGCCATGTTTCGTGGTAACAATCGCCGCGTTACTTTCAAACCCGCTAACGGTAATCAAGTCCTAGTAAAAGCTCGTCTGTCTCTTTATGAGCCTCGCGGTGACTACCAATTGATCATCGAAAGCATGCAACCGGAAGGTGATGGCCGTCTTCAACAAGAGTTTGAAGAGCTGAAAATGAAGCTTGCAGCAGAAGGGTTGTTCGCGCAAATCAATAAGCAATCTTTGCCTGAGCACCCTAAACGTGTTGGCGTCATCACATCGAAAACTGGTGCCGCGCTTTACGATATCTTAGACGTATTGAAACGTCGTGATCCTTCCCTACCTGTTGTGATTTATCCGACAGTGGTACAAGGTGAGGACGCAGCCATTCAAATTGCACAAGCCATTGGTCGCGCTAACAGCCGTGATGAATGTGATGTACTAATTGTGGGCCGAGGTGGTGGTTCATTAGAAGACTTATGGTGCTTTAACAACGAGATATTAGCTCGCACGATTGCAGCAAGCCAAATTCCTATTATTAGCGCCGTTGGACATGAAGTTGACGTGACAATAGCTGATTTTGTCGCCGACGTACGCGCGCCTACTCCATCAGCAGCCGCTGAGCTAGTAAGCCGTGATAACAGCCACAAAGATCAAGCTTTAGTTACCCGCCAGCATAAGTTAGCGAGCGCGATGCGTTACTACCTAGCACAACAAAAGCAGCAATCTGCTCAATTAGTGCACCGTCTAGAGAGACAGCACCCAAGCTACCGCTTGCAACGTCAGACGCAACAGTTAGATGAGTTGGACATGCGCTTACAGCGAGCGATGAGTCGTTTTATTGCCTTGCGTCAACAGCGAATCGAGCGTCAACATTATCGGCTGCAATTAAATTCTCCTGTAACACGCCTTGCCGAGCAGAAGTCGAAGCTAGAACGTGTTGAGCAAAAGCTCATGGATGCAATGGATCGCAAATTACTGACTATGCGCCATCAACTCGCGATTGCCGCAGAAAAGTTGGACACCGTCAGCCCACTAGCGACATTGAAACGAGGTTACTCAATTACTCAAACTGAGCAAGGTAAAGTAATTACGCAATCTTCAGATGTAAAGTCGGGAGATGTATTGATTACCCGGTTAGCCGAAGGCGACGTTCGTTCTACCGTTAACTGAATACAAACTCTGGTTAACTGACTTTCTGGAACTCAAATCGGACACGTGATTTTGATTTGAGTTCATTACACACATTACAAAAGTAACTCGCAGCACCGCATGCTTGCAGCTTCTCCAGCTCCGCCTCACAATCAGGGCAAAAACCTACTTTTTTAAAATCCGATTCACACTGTGCACAATGGTATTGTCCTGTCCATTCCAGTTCGACATTGCAAGTCGGGCAAATGTTCTGCTGCATATCCCGTTCCTCTCTCTAAACTAAGCAATTTCGAGTAACGCATGCTACTCAAAATAACGAACAAGTATGTTGATCTTCATCACCGCCCCAACAAGTTTCACGAGGCGTTAACCATACTTGATACGTAGGATCTTATACTGATCGTCTGATATTTACTCCTTGATCAGCGATCACCCCTTAAAAGAATATTTATATAACCACACACCGAAAGCATAAGTTACATATTCTGCATTCCAATTTAAAAGAGAATAAAAAACCTTAAAGATATTTAATTAAACGAAAAATCAGAATTTAATAAAAAGATCTTATTCAAAAAGCAGTGTTTACATTGGTGTGCATTTCGATAGTTTGAGCGTCGAGCTTAACGAGTTTAACTTGGATAAAAGCAAACTCATTTAAATGGCTCGCATGCGTTCCACCACAAGGGATTACCGCTAATTGACCTTCCCCTAAATCGCACTTCCAATAGCGAGAATCCGTTAATCTGTCACCGTGGCATTCCATGGTGATCATCGCATCTCGTCGAAGCCATTCCACAAGTTGGCTATTCACTTTTTTTGCAATCGCCTGGAGGTCATTCAGCATATCTGCACTGTTTAATCCTCTTTTACGGAGTGTTTTGCCTAAACGGTACGTATCGAGGCACTTGTCTGGAGTAACATAACTCGTAACTTGTGCATAGCTATTAAAGTCATAATAACCATGTGGGTCTTTGCGGTCTGCGTCTTTTCGCCAATAGTCTTCCGCTAGTACTTTATTCAACGCCAAATACGCTAAGTGTCCTGCAGTGTGGCCTCGACTCAAAGCGCGTTGGTAATCCTTATCTACCGCCAATGTCACCAAATCATCAGTAACAAGTGATTCCGTACGTGATAAAACATGCACGACGACAAACACCCAACCTTCAGCATCACGCTTTACAGGGATGTCACTACCCACATACAGAGCACCACTTTCCTGCTCCACTGCCCCAACTTGGCAATCTACTACGTCATGCTCAGCCCCATTCACCTTCAACGTTCCTTTGTCTGCAGGGTGATCCGGCCATATGTGACTAACGGGATGGAACGGCGTGACATCTGTAATAACGTAAGTCACTTCTTCCGTATATTGAACGAGCTGTATTTGTGCTTCTAATTGCCATGTTTGATGACAAAAACGAGTCTTTGTTGCTGTGATAGTCATTTTTACGATTACTTTTGATAAAAAAATACCCAAGTAGAAACTTGGGTATTCGAATTTCATTATTTATTGCGGTTTTTCACCATCGACATCATACGCTTACGTTTACGCTCTTGTGATAGCGTAAGCTTATTCGTACGGTTCTCGTATGGGTTATCACTGTTGTGGAAGTTAATGCGAATCGGTGTTCCCATAATTTCCAGAGACTTACGGAAGTAGTTCATCAGATAACGTTTATACGAATCTGGCAATTCACGAACCATGTTACCGTGGATAACAACGATCGGTGGGTTGTAACCACCTGCGTGTGCGTATTTGAGTTTGATACGACGACCACGAACCATTGGCGGTTGGTGATCATCCACAGCCATCTTCATGATACGCGTCAGTACTGACGTACCCACACGCGTTGTCGCCGAGTTATATGCTTCTTGGATAGATTCAAACAAGTGACCAACGCCAGTACCGTGCAGCGCAGAGATAAAGTGGATACGCGCGAAGTCGACGAATCCTAGACGGCGGTCCAGTTCTTTCTTCACGCTTTCTTTCACGTCACTGTCTAGACCATCCCACTTGTTAACGGCGATGACAATTGAGCGGCCAGCATTCAGTGCAAAACCAAGCAAGCTTAGGTCTTGGTCTGAAATATTTTCACGAGCATCAATCACCAGTAGAACGACGTTTGCATCTTCTACCGCTTTCAGCGTCTTAACAACAGAGAACTTTTCAACCGTTTCATTGATACGACCACGACGACGAACACCTGCGGTGTCAATTAGTACGTATTCGCGTCCATCACGCTCCATCGGGATGTAGATAGAATCGCGCGTTGTACCAGGCATATCGTATACAACCACACGTTCTTCACCCAGAATACGGTTAGTCAGTGTCGATTTGCCTACGTTAGGACGACCGATGATCGCCAACTTAATCGGCTGCTCTTGAAGGCGTTTGAATTCAGCTTCTGCGTCTTCTTCAGTGTAATCTTCAACAAGAGGCTCTTCGTCTTCGAATCCAGTCAGGTCTTCAATCTCACCTTCTTCAGATTCACTTGTTAGTAGATCATCAAAGAATGGAGATAAAGCACGCTCAAGCAAAGCGGTCACACCACGGCCATGAGCAGCCGCAATCTGGTACATATCATCCACGCCGAGCTGCCAAAAATCAGCACACGCCGCATCGGCATCAATACCATCGATTTTGTTTACTACCAGCATCGCTGGCTTTTCAATTTTACGCAGATGCGCAGCAATTGCTTCATCTGAAGGTGTCAGACCAGCACGACCGTCAACAAGGAACAATACAACATCAGCCTCATCAATCGCGGCTAATGACTGTTCTGCCATCTTTGTTTCCACGCCTTCTTCTGTGCCATCGATACCACCAGTATCAATCACAATGAATTCGTGCTCTTCACCAAGTCTCGCCTGGCCATATTTACGGTCTCGCGTTAGGCCTGGAAAGTCCGCAACCAACGCGTCACGAGTGCGAGTCAATCGGTTAAATAGTGTAGATTTACCTACGTTCGGACGCCCTACTAGAGCTACAACAGGTACCATAACAACCTCTACAATAATCTTTCTTCTGTAGTTATAGGTAACGACTTGCTCGATGCCAAATCAAACCAGCTTTTTACCTATAACCACGTCAGGGTTAATAAATTCAAACAACAAAACGGCTCCTAGCTGTCACCAGCCAGGAGCCGAATGTGAATTATATCACGATATTATTCGTTAATGGTTAGTTTCTTTACATCGCCGTTGCGAGTTGTAATCACATAACCATCCGACAATAACGTCGGGCCAACTGCCAAGCCACTATCATCGACAAACTGCTGCGCAACAAATTCGCCCGTTGAACGATCCATCCAGTGAAGGTAACCAAGCGTGTCACCGACAACGAGATAATTGCCAACAATAACTGGCGCTGTAAGTTGTCGGTGCTCAAGCAAGCTGTTTTCCCACAACTCAGTCCCGCTTCGTGAATCAACGGCAACAACATGATCTTTTTCCGTTATCACAAAGATGCGACTACCATCTGTAGAAATGTCTGTCGCAGATGAGTAATTACGCTTCCAAATCGGGTTCGCTGAACGCAAGTCAATGGCGATAAGTTGACCATTGTATCCAATGGTGAAAAGAGTACCGCCTAGCACAATTGGCGATGAATCAACGTCAACCAAACGATCAATTTCTGTCGCGCCTTTTGGCGTACCAACAGGCTGTTGCCAAATCAACTGACCACGCTCAACGATAGCAGCTGCGAGTCGGCCATTTGCCGTTCCCCAAAATACACCGCCGCCAATTGCAGTCGGAGTACTGTCGCCACGTAAAGTTAAGTTCGGCACTTCTGTGCTCAATGCCCAGCGTTGCTCACCTGTACTCTCATTAAGGGCAATCAGCATGCCTCGGCTAGTATTGATGATAATAAGGCCTGAATCTGCAACTGGCTTCGCCAGTACCTCACCACCAACTTTTACACGCCAAACAATTTCACCTGTTTCTTGGTCAAGAGAGATGACTTCACCATTCTCAGAGCCAATGTAAAGGTTTCCGTATGCCGCTGTGATACCACCAGAGAGACGAGCAATGACATCTTCTTCTAGGTCCGTTTGCCAACGTTGTTTACCATTCTCAGGATCCAGCGCTTTTACTAAGCCATCACGACTTGCCACGAACAATGTATCATTCGCAAATACAGGGGATAGTTTTGAAAAGTAATGACCAACACCATCGCCAACCGATGTGCTCCACTCACTACTGGTTGTAAACTGACTGTCTACCTGAGGTAGTGGCGCCATTACAATGGTGTCTTTCTCACCTGCACAACCGGCAAGTACTCCCATTGTTAACGCCCCTAGCAAGGCTTTCTTAAAGACTCTTTTCATCCAATGCGGTCCTTATTTCGCCAGATCGTCCAATTTCATTTGTAGTGTCGGGCTTGCATCTGCCGCTTGCTGAGCTTCAGTATACGCAGCGTACGCAGCATCTTTGTCACCTTGGCGAATCGCAATATCGCCACGAAGTTCAGCAATACGACCTGTCCATGCTGTATCAGTGACGTTACTTAGCTCTGCCGTTGCAGCGTCGAAGTTACCCATTTCCGTCTCAATACGCGCAATGCGGTAACTAATCAATGGTAACAACGCAGCATCTTGAGTGTTGCTTTGCGCCCACTTCAGTTGCTCCAATGCAGCAGAAAGGTCTTGAGCTTCAACTTGTGCTTTAGCAAGTTGTAGCGCAGCCAATACTGAATATTCTTTTACTTCATTTGACTCAATGAAAGCTTTCACGTCAGCTTGAGCATCAGTGCCTTTGTCTTGCAAAGCATTCATTGCTGTCGTGTAGCTTTGAGAAGCTGCTTCACTCGCCTGAATCACAGAATCCTGGTAGTAACGCCAGCCGAATAGACCACCTAAACCAACAACCGCACCGATGATGACGGCTTTGCCGTTTTCCTTCCACCAGTCTTTAATGGCTTCAACTTGTTGTTCTTCAGTATCGTAAAGTTCCACTTCCTGTCCTCTTAAAACATGTAAATGGCAGCTTAGCTGCCATTGTTCCTATTTCGTTTAAAGGCTCCACATTTGGGAGCCTTAGCTTACGAACTAGGATGTAATTTTGTTAGATTACTAAAAGACTTAAATCAGTGCTGCGATCTTTTCTGCAACTTCTGCTTGGTTGTAAGTCTCTTGCTCACCACCAGCTAAGTCTTTCAGTACTACGGTATTATCCGCAACTTCGTTTTCGCCCAGAACCAATGCTACAACAGCACCAACTTTGTCTGCGCGTTTAAACTGTTTCTTGAAGTTACCGCCACCGAAGTGATTCATCACACGAACGCCTGGAACAGACTCGCGAAGCTGTTCTGCTAGCTTCATTCCTGCCATCATGGTGCCTTCACCCGCAGTGACTACGTACACGTCAACACTGCGACGAACGTCTGTCAGTTCCAACGTTTCTAGCATCAGTACTAGACGCTCTAGGCCCATTGCAAAGCCAACCGCTGGTGTTGGTTTACCACCTAATTGCTCTACAAGGCCATCGTAACGACCACCGCCACATACAGTGCCTTGAGCACCTAGGCTCTCAGTGATCCACTCAAATACCGTGCGATTGTAGTAATCCAGACCACGAACTAGACGTTCGTTAACTGTGTATTTGATACCTGCGGCGTCTAAAAGTTCACATAGACCTGCGAAGTGTGCTTTAGATTCTTCACCCAAGTAATCTGAAAGGCGAGGCGCATCACCTAAAATAGCTTGAACGTCTGGGTTCTTCGTATCCAGAACACGCAGTGGGTTCGTGTGCATGCGACGCTTACAATCTTCATCTAGCACATCAATATGTTGCTCAAGGAATGCAACCAGTGCAGTACGGTAGTCTGCGCGGTCTTCTTGAGAACCGATAGAGTTCAGCTCAAGACGGACATGTTCATTGATACCTAGCTCACGCCATAAACGCGCCGTCATCATGATAAGCTCTGCATCAACATCTGGACCATTTAGACCAAACACCTCAACACCACACTGGTGGAATTGACGGTAACGACCTTTCTGCGGACGTTCATGGCGGAACATAGGCCCCATGTACCACAGACGCTGTTCATCACGGTTGATCAGGCTGTTTTGGATACATGAACGTACACAACCCGCCGTACCTTCTGGGCGAAGTGTTAGGCTGTCGCCGTTACGGTCATCAAAAGTGTACATTTCTTTTGAAACGACGTCTGTTTCTTCACCAACA
>NZ_JADDYG010000559.1:33466-56690 GCF_015163535.1 Vibrio sp. OPT46
GCGCGGCTGAATAGGTTTGTTTCTTCAACGATTGGCATGCGCACTTCGTTATAACCGTATGCGCTAATTACATTTTTCACTGTGTTTTCTAATTTTTGCCACAGTGGCGACTGAGTTGGGAGGCAATCGTTCATGCCTCGAATTGCTTGAATTGTTTTTGCCACAATACTTACCGTAATTCTCGTTGAGATTAATCTTGTACTTTAACTTCGATGCGGTTTTCGCCATTCATCATAGCTGCTTTCGCACGGATCTTAGCTTCTAGCTTATTCACAAGGTCATCGTTATCAAAGCGCTCTTTCTGGCGTTTACCATCTTCGTAGAATGCGCTCTTCTTGTTACTACCTGCTAGACCTAAGTGAGAAACTTCTGCTTCACCAGGGCCGTTTACCACACAACCGATGATAGACACATCCATTGGCGTGATGATGTCTTCTAAACGTTGCTCCAGTGCATTCACCGTACCAATCACATCGAATTCTTGGCGTGAGCAGCTTGGGCACGCAATAAAGTTGATGCCTCGAGAGCGAATGCGCAGAGATTTAAGGATGTCAAAACCGACTTTGATTTCTTCAACTGGATCGGCAGCCAAAGAGATACGCAGCGTATCGCCTATCCCTTCAGATAACAGCATACCTAAGCCAACAGATGACTTAACAGCGCCAGCTCGAGCACCACCCGCCTCTGTGATACCTAAATGAAGAGGCTGATCGATTTTCTTCGCCAGCAGACGATATGAATCCACCGCAAGAAAAACGTCTGAAGCTTTCACGCTAACTTTAAATTGGTCAAAGTTAAGACGATCGAGATGATCTACGTGACGCATCGCCGACTCAACCAAGGCTTCTGGCGTAGGCTCACCGTATTTCATCTGTAGATCTTTTTCCAAAGATCCACCATTGACACCAATACGGATCGGGATGTTTTTATCGCGAGCGCAATCAACAACAGCGCGAATGCGCTCTTCATTGCCGATGTTACCTGGGTTGATACGTAAACAGTCAACTCCGTACTCCGCAACTTTCAGCGCGATACGATAGTCGAAATGAATATCAGCCACTAATGGTACAGAAACTTGCTGTTTAATCAGTTTGAAAGCTTCTGCTGCGTCCATCGTAGGTACAGAAACTCGAACGATATCTGCGCCGACTTTTTCTAGTGCTCGGATTTGAGCGACTGTCGCTTCTACGTCAGTCGTGCGAGTGTTAGTCATTGACTGTACTGCAATTGGCGCACCATCACCAATTGGCACATCACCCACATAAATACGCGTCGATTTACGACGAATAATTGGAGATTCGTGTTGCATAATTTTTTATAACGGTAGAGTGAATCTAGCTACTTTGCCTGAAGTATACCCAGAAAGGTCGACAGGTTCACTTGCAAATGTCATTGTAACCCCTTCCGGTGCGCCCAATATCACTTTAAATGGCGCTTTTCCGGTAAGTTCTACATCTTGTCCTGGCTTATGAGTACCACTTACCAGCGTTTTACCATTGGTGTCTTTTACTTGAATCCAACAGTCCGCTTTAAACTTCATAGTAAGAAGTGTCATGCCTTCAGGTACTACTGGCGCAGGCTGTTCCTCTTCCGCCGCTTCAATCACGGCAACAGGTTCTTCAGAATCTACGCTTGTTGTATTTTCAGTTTCAGTCAGCAAAGGATCCGCCCCTTGCTCAACGGGTGCTTCAGTCAATTCAGCAACACCTTCATTAGTTGAAGCAACTTCTTCAGGAGTGCTTGCGATTAACTCTTCAGCCGTCATCAAATCGATATCAGCTAATTCTTGAGCAGTGGGCTGCGGCGCTTCAACACTTGAATCCGTTACTTCCTTAGTTAGGCTATTCTCTTGTTGGTTTTGCCACCACCATGCAGCTGAAATGCCAATAATGACTAGCCCGATAACCCAAGTAAGGAGCATAATACGGCTATTGTGCTTCTCGTCTTTTGTTTTACGAGAGAAGCTTTGCATTTCAATTTCTTGCTCTTGAGGCTGAGCATCGGCAGTCTGCTCTAACGCCGTCAAAACCACCTTCTCATCAAGACCTACGAATTTAGCGTAAGAGCGTAAGTAACCACGCGTAAATGTCGCGACTTGTTGAGATTCAAATCGGTTATTTTCAATATCTTCAATCACAGAAATGCGAAGCCTCAGGCGGTCGGCAACTTGCTTTTGGCTCATTCCCAAGGATTCACGTTTGTTTTTCAGTAATGTGCCAGCTTCAATAGAGAGTGGCACTTCATTCGTATTTTCGTGTTCTGTCATAATGGCGGTATTTAATCTGTTTTAGTGGCTAACGTGGTCATGTATTTTCGTTATTGTTCTTAAGCCTCTTTAAAGATAGCTAGCCAAAACGCGTTAACCAAAAATAATAATTTTAAGAAACTCTCAGCGATCTGAGTGCGAATACCCGTTTTGCAAAAATCAGCAAAACGTATGTGAGAAAGTGCTGAGAATTATCGGTGTCATCGTTAGTGTTACATATCATGATAAGCGAATGCGCAACGAAGACAAAAACTCTTTACACTCAAACTAACAGATAGCTCAAGCTTTTGTCCAAACTTTGACAAAGGAATTCGAAATTATACCCAAATAACCTTAGGTTGAAGAGTAATAGTCCCAAATCTTGGCGAAAATGTCCTAAACAATAAACAAAATAGCCAGAGCGAATGGCTCTGGCTATTTTTGAATTCCGGTCGTTTATACAGCTTTCACTTCAATGGTATCGGCACCGCGTGACGCTTTCAGCATTGCCGTACGTTTAGTTCGGTCAATTACATCACCGACCAACTGACCACATGCGGCATCAATGTCATCACCACGTGTTTTACGAACCGTAACTGTGTGCTCGTATTGCATCAATGTTTTTTGGAAGCGATCAATACGTGAGTTACTTGGTTTCTTGTAAGGTGAACCTGGGTACGGGTTAAACGGAATCAAGTTAATCTTACATGGTGTGTCTTTCATCAATTCAGCCAGTTCACGAGCATGGTCCATGTCATCGTTCACATGATCAAGCAACACGTACTCGACTGTTACCTTGCCACGGTTTGCATTCGATGAAGCAATGTAACGACGAACGGATGCTAGGAAATCTTGAATATCCCAACGATCGTTAATTGGCATGATTTCACTACGCAGCTTATCGTTTGGCGCATGAAGAGAGATCGCTAACGCAACGTCGATTTTGCCCGTCATCTGATCAAGACCAGAAACGACACCTGATGTTGATACGGTTACGCGACGCTTCGACAAACCAAAGCCAAGGTCATCCAGCATTAACTCCAATGCAGGAATCAAGTTCTTCATATTAAGAAGCGGCTCACCCATGCCCATCATCACGACGTTCGTAATTGGGCGACGGCCTGTTTCTTTCTCAAGACCAATTTCACGTGCAGCACGCCACACCTGACCGATGATCTCTGAAACTTTCAAGTTACGGTTAAAGCCCTGCTGTGCTGTTGAGCAGAACTTACATTCCAATGCACAACCTACTTGAGAAGATACACAAAGCGTTGCGCGATCATCTTCTGGAATGTAAACCGTTTCTACATCCTGATCACCAACCTTCATTGCCCACTTGATCGTGCCGTCTGAAGAATGCTGAGCTTCTGCTACAGTTGGTGCTTTAATTTCACACTTGTGTAAAAGCTTTTCGCGCAGCTTCTTGTTGATGTTTGTCATTTTTTCGAAGTCATCTACACCGAAATGGTAGATCCACTTCATAACCTGATCGGCACGAAACGCTTTCTCGCCAAGTTCTTCCGCGAAAAACTGACGCATGCCTTTGCGATCAAAGTCGAGTAGATTGATTTTTTCAGTGGTCATGTTGCCTCTCAATGACTGAAACAAGAATAAGGGCGCGAATTGTACAGCCTTTATGCAGCTACAACAAGGGGTGTAAGACCCTGAGTTTGCTAAGGCATTAAAATAAAAACGATTAAATTTTAATCAGAATTTACGGTGAGAATAATGATTAGACAACCGACAACAAAAGCGTAGAAGTGGTACAGAGAAAACAGTGAGAACAAACACACGTAACTAAGCTTTCACCCCTGTAAGATGCTCAGATTAGCCAACATCTTCGCGAATAATTACGAATGAACTCGCAGGTGAAATGGAGAACGCGGAATAAAAAACCTCGGACAATTCCGAGGTTATTACGAACTAGATCATCACGCAAAAGTGATGCATGAACGAGTTAGCGAGTGAAAACTTCTGATTCAGGGAAGAAAAACTCAATTTCACGAGCGGCAGACTCAGGGCTATCTGAACCATGAACTGAATTGTGACGCATGCTGAGTGCGTAATCAGCACGCAAAGTGCCACATGCCGCGTCCTCTGGGTTGGTTTTACCCATTAGCTCGCGGTAACGTGCAATCGCATTTTCGCCTTCCAATACCTGAACCATAATAGGACCAGATGTCATGAACTCTTTTAGAGGAGGGAAAAACTCTTTACCTTCATGCTCTGCATAAAAGCCGCTTGCCTGATCTTCTGTCAGGTGAACCATTTTGGCAGCGATGATACGTAGGCCAGCCTTTTCAATACGATTGTAGATTTCACCAATTAGGTTTCGCTCTACAGCATCAGGCTTAATGATTGAAAATGTTCTTTCTAGAGCCATAAAATTTCCTTTCTGTACTTGTAATAATAGTTGTGCTTTTAAAGTGACTTACTGGGTAAGAGCAGCACTCAAACAAGAGAGTGCTGCAATCAATCTTATTTTCCAGCTTGCTCATTGAGGAAACGAGCAAGTGTACGAACACCCATACCCGTTGCTCCCGCAGCCCATTTATCAGAAGCGGCTTTACGATACGTACCCGCACAGTCGAAATGTAACCAGCCTTTTTTGTAGTCCTCAACGAAGTAAGACAAGAATGCAGCTGCAGTACTTGCACCCGGAGAATAATCACCAGAGCTGATATTCGATAAATCGGCAAAATTAGATGGCAGCATTTCTCGATGGAAATCAGCAAGTGGTAGCGGCCACAAGCCTTCTTTTTCCTGGTTTGCCGCCGTAAGCGCTTGATGCGATAGCTCATCATCAAAGCTCATTAGCGCATGGTAATCGTTACCTAACGCATTCTTCGCTGCGCCTGTTAGCGTCGCGCAGTCAATGATTAACTCAGGCTTTTGCTCACTGGCGTAGATAAGACCGTCTGCAAGCACCAAGCGACCTTCCGCGTCGGTATTCATAATCTCAACGGTTTTGCCGTTTTTGTAAGTGATGATGTCGCCAAGCTTAAGGGCACGGCCAGAAACCATGTTCTCAGCACAACACAAGATCAGTTTTACGCGCTTGTTTAAACCGCGCAAGATAGCTAATCCTAGGCCACCAGTTATAGTACCCGAGCCACCCATATCTGCTTTCATTGCACTCATGAAGGTAGAAGGCTTCAAGCTGTAACCACCGGAATCAAAGGTGATGCCTTTACCCACAAGACATGCGAATACAGGTGCGTTTTCGTCACCAGTTGGGTTGTAGTCTAACTGAAGCATCGCAGAAGTACGCTCAGAACCACGGCCTACTGCGTAAATACCTTCCCAACCTTCTGCCAACAAGTCTTTGTCTTTGACGATACGAGCTGTCACCGTGCCTTTCGGCGCAACAGATTTGATGAATTCAGCAGCCATTGTCGCTAGCTGACGAGGAGCAACTTCTTCTGCCGTTTTGTTGATAATATCGCGGGTAAAATCAGTCGAAGTAATACGAGCTTGAAGCTCTGCTTGCTCTTCATCAGACAATGCTGCCCACTCAACTGAGCCATGTTTTTTAGGGTTACGGAACCCTTGGTGGAAAGCCCATACGCTCTCTAGATCCCAGTTATCACCAGAAAGAAAAATAGAACGAATTCCTTGGCCATCTAGCTGACGAGCTGCACGTTGAATTGCGCCGAGATCATGACCTTCACCTAAGTGAATAGTTGCGCCGTTTTCAGCGAATGAAAGCAGTGCTTTTTCACCCCAATGTGGTGCTGCCGACTCTTGACTTAAAAATACAGACATCTGTGTAGACATGGTTTCTCCTTGTCTTATAGCAGCGTTGCCTACGCTGCTTCTTTTTAATAACTCACGGATGTTAGCATTATGTAGGGCAAAAATGTCAATTGGATAAAAAAACGGACCTAAAGGTCCGCTTTTTTTAGTAAGAATTGTTAACTAGGCTGTGTTTTACAGACTTAGTCTGCTTCGTCCATCCAGCACATGATAACGGCTTCTAGAATCTTTTCATTAGAACGGTTTGGCTCATCGTCAAACTCATCTAACTCCATGATCCATTGATGAAGATCGGTAAAACGCACTGTTTTTGGATCGACATCTGGAAACTTGTCACAAAGTTCAATCGCGATATCGCGAGAATCTGTCCATTTCATTGCTCATCTTCCTTTTGCTTCTTCCCTATATTGGGAAGATAGTTTTAGTGATCTTCTGAAGCGTGGTTTAGTGTGTATTTAGGAATTTCTACCACCAAGTCTTCATCAGCAATTCTCGCCTGACACCCTAGGCGTGACTCAGGCTCTAGACCCCACGCTTTATCTAGCATGTCGTCTTCTAGTTCTTCACTTTCTTCGAGTGAATCAAAACCTTCACGGATGATTACGTGGCAGGTAGTACACGCACATGACTTCTCACACGCATGTTCAATACCGATACCGTTTTTTAGCGCTACGTCTAGAACGGTGTCACCAGAGTTTGCTTCCAACACTGCACCTTCTGGGCACAAATCGTCGTGTGGTAATACAATAATCTTAGGCATAACTACTTATCTCTTATATATCGTCTACTGATTGACCTGACAACGCAGCTCGAATCGATTTATCCATACGGCGTGATGCGAAATCTTGGCTCGCTTTATCGGTATCTTTAATGCCCTGCTCTATCGCATCTGCATCATCACCATTACGCAGCTCAATCAAGGCTTCGATGGCTTTAATCAAGTTTTGTTTCTCTTGTTCTGATAGTAAGTCATCACCATCAGCTTGCATCGCTGCAATCAAACCTTCTATCACTCGGTCGGCTTCAACACGCTGCTCAGCTAAGGCACGAGCTTGCATGTCTTCTTTTGCGTGCGTCATTGAATCACGCAACATATCCGCCACTTCATTGTCACTTAAGCCGTAAGAAGGTTTTACTTGAATCTCTGATTGAACACCAGTGCTCTTCTCCATTGCCGTAACAGAAAGAAGGCCATCAGCGTCAACTTGGTAAGTCACGCGAATATGTGCCGCACCCGCTGCCATCGGAGGAATACCTTTTAACGAGAAGCGAGCAAGTGAACGACAGTCATCAACCATTTCACGTTCACCTTGTACCACATGAACACTCATCGCCGTTTGGCCATCTTTGAATGTGGTAAATTCTTGCGCACGCGCAACGGGAATCGTAGTGTTGCGGGGGATGATCTTCTCGACCAAACCACCCATGGTTTCAATACCGAGCGACAGTGGAATCACATCAAGAAGCAACATTTCAGAGTCAGGTTTGTTACCCGCTAGGATATCAGCTTGAATACCCGCACCGATTGCAACAACTTCATCTGGGTTAATGCTTGTCAGAGGTGTGCGACCAAAAAACTCGCCTACCATTTCACGAACCAACAATGTACGGGTTGAGCCGCCAACCATGACGACCTCGAGTACTTTATCTGCGTCGACATCCGCATCTTTTAATGCGCGACGACAAGACATCAGTGTTTTCTTCACTAGCGGACGAATCAGATCTTCGAACTGCTCGCGAGTCACGGTGCCTTTCCAGCCAAAAACGTCAACGTCAACACTGTCTTGCTCAGAGAAAGCAATCTTAGCTTCAGTAGCAATGTTCAACAGTATACGGTTCTTTTCTGCAGAAAGCGGCGCTTCTAGACCCGCTTGCTCCATTAAATAATCGGCAAATAGATGGTCGAAGTCGTCACCGCCTAATGCAGAATCGCCACCTGTTGCTAATACTTCAAATACGCCTTTCGATAAACGTAGGATAGAGATATCAAAAGTACCGCCACCTAGATCGTAAACCGCAATCACACCTTCTTGACCAGAGTCTAGGCCATAAGCAATTGCCGCAGCGGTTGGTTCGTTAAGTAGACGGAGAACATGAAGACCAGCTAATTTCGCCGCATCTTTTGTACCTGCACGTTGCGCGTCATCAAAGTAAGCAGGAACGGTAATAACTACACCAGCTAACTCACCACCTAACGTATCTTCAGCTCGCTTACCCAATACTTTTAGGATGTCCGCAGATACTTCAATCGGGTTTTTGTCACCTTGAGGTGTTTGCAGAATTGGCAGGCCGTTTTCACTCTCTTTAAAACGATAAGGAAGTGAAGAGTAACGGGACTGAATGTCCTTTAATGAACGACCGATCAAACGTTTTACAGAGATAATCGTGTTCTCTGGTTCAAACTCTGCTTTGGCTTTGGCTTCGTGGCCGACCGTTAACGTTTCCTCAGCGTAATTAACGACTGAAGGTAAAATAGTACGGCCCTGCTCGTCCGCAAGTGGAGTTGCATCGCCGCTACGTACAGAAGCAACCAAAGAGTTGGTAGTACCTAAGTCGATACCCGCTGCTAACTTATGCTCATGAGGTGCCGAGCTTTGGCCCGGTTCTGCGATTTGAAGTAGTGCCATGATAGGTCCTTGTCACGCTTACTAGCCGAGGAGTTTGTCTTCGACTAGCTCAATTTCGTTCTTTAGTTTGGCAATGAATTTTAGCTTACGAACTCGGTCTGCGGCTTCAGTCCATAGACCATCATCAAGCTCTTGCTCGACGCTTGCCAGATGCTGTTTGTACATTTTGCTGACCTTAGAGTCGAAGTCAAAAAGCGCCGATTCAGGATCGGACTTGTCAGCAATCTCTTCCAGTTCTTCGCGCAGTTCCATTTGCTCCATTAAGAACATCGGATCTTGCATTGTTTGCTGTTCACCTCGGATCTCAACACCTTGCTCTGCGAGGATATACTCGGCGCGAGAAATAGGATTTTTCAGAACTTGATAGGCATCGTTGATTTGCGCCGCCTTTTGCACCGCCATCAAACGGTCACGTTCTGAGCCCGTTGCAAAGTTATCCGGGTGGAAGCGTTTTTGTAGTTCTCGGAACTGAGAAGAAAGAAGGCTACCATCCAGCTTAAACTGACTTGGTAGCCCAAATAATTCAAAGTGATTCATTAAGTTCGGGTCCTAGTAAAGCCTTCCGGACTCGTTTGCCCAGAAGGACAATCAATTAGACGTTGAAGCTTTCACCACAACCACATTCACTTTTCGCGTTAGGGTTGTTGAATTCAAAACCTTCATTCAACCCTTCTTTCACGTAATCCAATTCAGTACCATCTAGGTACACTAAGCTCTTTTGATCGATGATAATTTTCACTCCAGAGAGTTCAAATACTTCGTCTTCTTCATTGAGCTCATCAACAAACTCAAGTACGTATGCCATGCCGGAACAGCCAGTCGTCTTCACTCCAAGACGTAAACCGATACCTTTGCCTCGGTTATCTAGGAATGCTCTTACGCGACTTGCCGCTGATTCTGTCATTGTGATGGCCATACTGCACCTTAGTCTGTCTAAATTTCGATTGGAATGGGAGCGTCAAAGCTCCCATTATATTACGGAATAATTATTCTTGGTGTTTTTTCTTGTAGTCAGCAACCGCTGCTTTGATTGCATCTTCAGCAAGAATAGAACAGTGAACTTTCACTGGTGGAAGCTCTAGCTCTTCAGCAATCTCAGAGTTTTTAATTGCTGCCGCTTCATCAACTGACTTACCTTTTACCCACTCAGTTACTAGTGAGCTTGATGCGATTGCACTACCACAACCGTATGTTTTGAACTTCGCATCTTCGATGATACCTTCAGGTGTCACTTTGATTTGAAGCTTCATTACGTCACCACACGCAGGAGCGCCAACCATGCCGCTACCTACTGATGGATCTTCTTTATCGAATGAACCAACGTTACGTGGGTTCTCGTAGTGATCAATTACTTTTTCGCTGTATGCCATGATAAATTACCTCGAATCCTCTATTTCAATCCCTGAGATTAATGGTGAGCCCATTCAACAGTGCTCAAATCAATCCCTTCTTTGTACATATCCCATAGAGGAGACATGTCGCGTAGCTTAGTCACTGCAACGCGGATTTGTTCAATTGCGTAATCAATTTCTTCTTCAGTCGTGAAACGACCAAACGAGAAACGAACCGAGCTGTGAGCCAATTCGTCATCCATGCCTAGGGCACGAAGAACGTAAGAAGGCTCAAGGCTTGCAGACGTACAAGCACTACCAGAAGATACCGCTAGATCTTTAAGCGACATTAGTAGTGATTCACCTTCTACGAATGCGAAACTGATGTTTAGGTTGTGTGGTACACGCTGCTCAAAGTCACCGTTTACCGTCACTGCTTCTAAGTCTTTCACGCCATCAAAAAGACGGTTACGAAGCGCTAAAGCATGATCGTAATCTTTTTGCATGTCTTCTTTTGCAATGCGGAATGCTTCACCCATGCCTACGATTTGGTGAGTAGGTAGTGTACCAGAGCGGAAACCACGCTCATGACCGCCACCGTGCATTTGCGCTTCAAGACGAATACGAGGCTTACGACGTACGTAAAGTGCACCGATACCTTTAGGACCGTAAACTTTGTGAGCAGAAAGTGAAATTAGATCAACTTTCATCTCTTGAACGTCGATTGGTAATTTACCTGCAGATTGCGCAGCGTCCACGTGGAAAACAATTTTACGCTCACGGCACAGTTCGCCGATCGCTGTAATGTCTTGAACCACACCAATCTCGTTGTTTACATGCATAATAGACACAAGCACGGTGTCATCACGCATGGCTGCTCTAAGCTTCTCTAGATCGATCAAGCCATTTGATTCTGGCTCAAGGTAAGTCACTTCAAAGCCTTCACGCTCAAGTTGACGACATGGGTCAAGAACGGCTTTGTGCTCTGTTTTACAAGTGATTACGTGCTTGCCTTTCTTCGAGTAAAAGTGCGCTGCACCTTTAATCGCAAGGTTGTCTGATTCTGTCGCACCAGATGTAAATACGATTTCGCGAGGATCTGCATTTAGAAGGTCAGCAATTTGCTCACGAGCAGTATCGACCGCTTCTTCTGCCTGCCAGCCGTAACGGTGCGAACGTGACGCTGGGTTGCCAAATGTGCCATCCATTGTCATGTACTGAACCATTTTTTCAGCAACACGTGGATCAACTGGACATGTAGCGGAATAATCAAGATAAATCGGCAGTTTCATTCTCTACTCCAATGTAAAAAGCTGACCGCTAAGAGCGGACGTTTACACCGATGGGCGCGGCGGTTGTATTTTTGTTTGATAGCCCATGGGTTACCGCCAGATCAATGTCCTGACGATCAGAAATTTCGAGTACTTCATTGTCTGTCATCAACTCACCAAGAGTGATGTTATTCAAAAAGTCACTAATGCGAGAGCTTAGGTCACGCCACAGCGTGTGAGTAAGGCAACGTGTTCCACCTTGGCAATCTCCTTTACCTTGGCATTTGGTTGCATCTACTGACTCATCAACGGCAGCAATCACGGTACCAATAGCGATACTGTGAGCGTCGGCACCAAGTCGGTAACCACCACCAGGACCACGAACGCTGGCAACGAGACCTGCTTTACGCAATTTTGAAAATAGCTGCTCTAAGTAAGAGAGCGAGATCCCTTGACGCTCTGAAATATCAGCCAGAGGTACAGGGTTTTGTTGCGAATGCAGTGCCACATCCAGCATGGCTGTCACCGCATATCTTCCTTTAGATGTAAGTTTCATACCACACCGTATCCACATGGTTTGTAATGGTTAAGATTTTTCCATACCTGAGTAATTTGGTCAAGTATTTATTTGACCATTTTACTCAGGTATTCATCCTTACATCTAAAGTGGTTATTATTCACTCAGAACTTCTTTTCTATCGAAGTCAAAACGCCTCGTAGAATATTAAGTTCTTGGGTTTCTGGTCGAGCACGAGAGAACAAACGGCGCAACTTATTCATCACCTGTCCAGGTTGCTCTTTGTTAATAAACTGGGTCTCAACCATCACCTTTTCAAGATGCTCGAAGAACAATTCGAGTTCTCGATGACGCGGGTATTCTTCCGATTCATTTGGGGAAAACTGGCTTTGCTCTAAGTTCAAGTGTGCAACTCGCACTTCGTAACTGAGAGTTTGTACAGCCATCGCTAGGTTAAGCGAGCTGTACTCAGGATTAGCGGGAATACAAACATGGTAGTGGCACTTTTGTAGCTCTTCGTTTGTCAAACCAGTTCTTTCTCGGCCAAACACGAGCGCAACCGGATGCTTTCGGCCTTCAACTGCAAATTTCTCACCGCATTCACGTGGCTCGAGCATTGGCCATTCTAATGTACGAGAGCGGGCGCTAGAACCCACAACAAGGCCACAATCTTCAACCGCTTCTTCTAATGTGCCGACAATCTTTGCATTTTGAGCAATATCACCAGCACCCGCAGCTAAAGCAAGAGTTTGTTCATCCACTTCACATTGTGGATCGACTAATACTAGTTGGTTTAAACCCATCACTTTCATTGCTCGAGCTGCTGAGCCAATATTGCCTGAATGAGAGGTACCTACGAGTACAATTTTTACTTGATCCAACATCTGTGTTTGCTACCTAAATTAAAACCGCAGAATGTTATCATAGTTTTTTAAGACACCCTAGAGGCAAGCAGACCTCTCTTCTCATTCTTGGTTATTGTTCTCGTCCGCAGTATGATCTGTACACTCAGTCGGCCGCAATTAGAGTAAAAAATAACCACTTCCCTTTTTGATTATCTCTGGTATACTCGCCGCCGCTTTCATTTGTTCTTTAACATCCGTTGGGAAATTCGTATGCATCCAATGCTAAACATTGCTATTCGCGCTGCGCGAAAGGCAGGCAATCATATTGCTAAATCATTAGAAAACACTGATAAAGTAGAATCTACTCTTAAAGGCACTAATGACTTTGTCACTAACGTAGACAAAGAAGCAGAATACATCATCATCGATACTATCAAGCAGTCTTACCCTGAGCACTGTATCGTTGCTGAAGAACAAGGTCTTATCGAAGGTAAAGATAAAGACGTACAATGGATCATCGACCCACTGGATGGCACCACTAACTTTGTAAAAGGTTACCCAACTTTCGCGGTTTCTATCGCTGTTCGTATTAAGGGCAAAACTGAAGTTGCTTGTGTTTACGATCCAATGCAAAACGAGCTATTCACTGCACAACGCGGTGCCGGCGCTCAACTAAACAGTGCACGTATTCGTGTTGCTCAACTAAAAGACCTTCAAGGTACTGTTCTAGCAACAGGCTTCCCATTCAAGCAGAAACAACACGCTGAGTCTTACATCAAGATCGTTGGTGCGCTATTCACTGAATGTGCTGATTTCCGTCGTAGCGGCTCTGCTGCTCTTGACCTTTGTTACGTGGCTGCTGGCCGTGTTGATGGTTACTTCGAGCTAGGCCTAAAACCTTGGGATATGGCAGCAGGTGAGCTTATTGCTCGTGAAGCTGGCGCAATCCTAACAGACTTTGCTGGCGGCACTGACTACATGAAGTCTGGTAACATCGTTGCTTCAAGCGCTCGTGGCGTAAAATCTATCCTTAAGCACATCCGCGAAAACGGTAACAGCGCGATCCTTAAGTAAGATTTGAAAGTCATATATAGCCCGTCACGCTGATGACTTTAGAAAGCCCCGCTCATTGAGCGGGGCTTTTTTATTTCGAACAATCAGCCTGTTTGTAGAAACGGTCGTAGTCAGATAAGTGGTCTATTTTTACGTGCTTAACCTTCCATATTTGTTCCTTCATTAAAAACTGCAGCGAAACCGTGACTGGCTGGTATACATCACCAAAGCCGTTTACAGAAAGACATCCAACTCCTCCATCCTCACTGTACTCTTCAAAGTAAGACAGCTCTGTAACCAAACTTGATGGGATAGATGATAAAAATGGAAATTGATGACCAAATTTTATTGGGTGAGACTTAATACTGTTCAGCTCTTCAATCGATAGATTTGGTCCTGCCATAGCTTCTACCACCTCTATATACTGCATCTTGTATAAATTATTACGTATATCAAGGTAAGTATCGTGGAGTGGACTTGCGATGCAGGGCGTTGAAACACTTAGTAAAACCGGAATAGGTAGAATTCTATTTAGCATAACCAACTAAACCCCAGCTTCACGGAGCGCTTGATCAATTTTACTCGGCTTAAATCTGTACTTACAAAGCCCCCACTCGCACTGCTCTAAAAGCTCACGGACATTTACCTGCCCAGTAACTCCAAAGGAAACAACACCAAAAAGAGAAACACTCCCACTGTATGTCAAAACACCATCACGAGTAGTTTTAAAAGTAACAGAAACGGCTTTTAATTTTATGCCCAGCTCTTCAACCATTTCTTTTGAAACTTCAAACTTAGTAAATCCAAGCTCACCAGATAAAGTTACTTTACCTGACTCATCAACTGCTAACTTGAACCTTTTCCCTCCAGTAACTAGCTTGGTGGTAACACCTTTATTGTGCTTGTAAGAAATCTCTACAAACTTCAGTAACTGTACTTTTATTTCAGCTTGCCTTGACATTATTTCCTCCCGAAATTGTTGAACATACTTCCGATATTCAACTCAATCAAAAAACTACAATTCAAGCTGGAAGTACCTCAAAAAAAAATGAAACTTTCAAATCTATCAGGCATAAAAAAACCGCTGATTGTTCAGCGGTTTTTGTTTTCGGTTCTCAATCTGCCTTATGGCATTTCGTCGAACTCTGCACCCTCTTTTTCTACTTGAGGTGGCATCAAGTGCTCTTTCTGGATACCCAGTTTTAGAGCCAGTGCTGATGCTACGTAGATAGAAGAGTAAGTACCTACAGTGATACCGAGTAAAAGTGCGGTTGCAAAGCCGTGAATCATAGCACCACCCTGCATGAACAGTGCAATTACCACGAACAACGTCGTACCAGATGTAATCAATGTACGGCTCAACGTTTGAGTGATTGAGGCGTCCATAATGTCTGAAGGTTCACCCTTACGCATCTTACGGAAGTTTTCACGAATCCGGTCAAATACAACGATGGTATCGTTGAGTGAGTAGCCCACAACCGTCAGTAGCGCAGCTACGATAGTCAGGTCAACTTCAATTTGTAGAAACGAGAAGACACCTAGCGTGATAATTATATCGTGAGCCAATGCCATTACCGCACCAGCCGCTAGACGCCATTCAAATCGCATCGATACATAAAGCAGAATACAGATCAGCGATACCAAGATCGCTAGACCACCAGCTTCTGTTAGCTCATCACCAACGTTGGGACCTACGAACTCAATACGACGCATTTCTACGCTTTCGCCAGTACCATCTTTGATAGCACCAATGATTTGGTTACCTAGCGTTTCACCAGAAACGTCATCACGTGGACGAAGACGAACCATGACTTCACGAGCACTACCGAAGTTTTGTACTGTCGCATCGCCAAAGCCTTTTGAATCTAGTGCTGCACGAATCTCTTCAAGGTTTGCTGGCTGTTCAAAACCGACCTCGATAAGAGTACCGCCAGTGAAATCTAGACCCCAATTAAGCCACTTGGTTGACAAAGTGAAGATAGAAGCAGCAATCATTATAATTGAAAAAACGAATGCTACTTTCGACCAACGCATAAAGCCGATCGTCTTCTCTGCTTTTAGAATTTGAAACATATTAATTCCCAGCCTTAGATCGACAATTTATCAACGCGTTTGCCACCGTAGATCAGGTTCACGATACAACGTGTACCAATAATGGCGGTGAACATTGAAGTTAAGATACCGATAGATAGAGTAACTGCGAAACCTTTCACCGCACCTGTACCGACCGCAAATAGAATGATTGCAGTAATTAGTGTTGTGATGTTCGCATCAGCAATCGTGCTGAATGCATTCGCGTAACCTTGGTGAATCGCTTGTTGTGGACTACGTCCATCACGAATTTCTTCACGGATACGCTCGAAGATCAGTACGTTCGCATCAACTGCCATACCGACTGTTAACACGATACCGGCTATCCCCGGAAGCGTCATGGTAGCGCCTGGAATCATCGACATAACACCAATGATAAGCACTAAGTTTGCCATTAGAGCAATGTTTGCAATCAAACCAAAGCCGCGGTAGTAAAGCAGGGTAAATAGCATTACGGCAACCATACCCCAGATACATGCTTGGATACCCATATCGATGTTTTGCTGGCCCATTGATGGACCAATGGTACGTTCTTCAACGATAGAGATAGGTGCAATCAGTGCACCAGCACGTAGTAAAAGTGCTAGGTTGTGTGCTTCTGCAGCAGAGTCGATACCTGTGATACGGAAGTTACGACCAAGAGCCGATTGAATCGTTGCTTGGTTGATGACTTCTTCATGCTTATCCAGAATAACTTTGCCTTCAGGCGTACGACGGCCACTGTCTTTGTATTCTGCAAACACGGTAGCCATTAGCTTACCAATGTTCTTCTTAGAGAACGCAGACATCTTATTACCACCTTCGCTGTCTAGCGAGATGTTAACTTGTGGACGACCATATTCATCAACACTTGAGCTTGCATCTGTGATGCTTTGACCGCCAAGAATAACGCGCTTCTTAAGCACAACTGGGCGACCATCACGGTCCATCTTGATTTCACTACCTGCTGGCGCACGACCATTTGCCGCTGCCGATAGGTCAGCTTTATCATCAACTTCACGGAATTCAAGCGTTGCCGTAGCTCCGAGAATTTCTTTTGCACGAGCAGTGTCTTGAACACCAGGCAGTTCAACTACAATGCGACTAGCACCTTGACGTTGAACCAATGGTTCCGCAACACCTAGTTCGTTGACACGATTACGTAAAATCGTAATGTTTTGCTCAACAGCATAGTTACGGATCTCTTGTAAACGTTGCTCAGTAAAGGTTGCAGTAAGAGCGTAACGGCCATTTGAATCAGAATCGACAAAAATCATGTCCGGGTGATTCTTTTCTAGCGTTGCTTTCGCTTCTGCTAATTGCTCTTCGTTACGCAACAACACTTCTACCGCTTCTTTTCCAGAAGGGCGGATTGCACGGTAACGAATCTTGGCGTCACGAAGTTCGCTACGGAAAGCTTCTTCTTGTTGACCAACAAGCTTTTCCATCGCTGCATCCATATCCACTTCCATTAAGAAGTGAACACCACCGCGAAGGTCAAGACCTAGCTTCAATGGTGACGCGCCAATCGCTTCTAGCCAATCGGGTGTAGAAGGTGCAAGGTTAAGTGCAACAATTGTGTCTTTGCCTAGCGCTTCGCTGATGACATCACGAGCACTGATTTGTGTGTCAGTGTCGTTAAAACGAACAAGAATTGATCCATCTTCGAGAGCAATGGATTTATGAGAAAGTTGCTCTTTGTTAAGAGCAGTAGTGACAGCATCCAGCGTTGACATATCTACAGAGGCGCCACGCGCCCCTGTAACTTGAATAGCCGGATCTTCACCGTAGATATTTGGAAGTGCGTATAACGCAGCGGTGATGATGGCAAAAAGCACCATCAAGTACTTCCATAATGGATAACGGTTTAGCACAGCGAGGATCCTTTAGCTGTTTTATAGAGACTTAAGCGTACCTTTTGGTAGCACTGCAGTGATGAAGTCTTTCTTGATTACTACTTCATTGTTCGCGTTAAGCTCAATTGAAATGTAGTCATTGTCTTCAGCAATCTTAGTGATTTTACCCACTAGGCCACCGCTAGTTAAAACTTCGTCGCCTTTGCCCATAGAAGCCATTAGGTTTTTGTGTTCTTTTACGCGTTTCGCTTGTGGGCGGTAAATCATGAAGTAAAAGATCACTGCGAACATGCCAAGCATGATTAGCATTTCAAAACCACCGCCTGCTGGCGCGCCTTCTGCTGCTGCGTGAGCCTGAGAAATAAACATTAAAACATCCTCATTATATTTTATTGATAATCAAACAAATTGGGCTTTCGCATTTTAGATTCAAGTCTGAGAGTAACTAATAGAGATCGCTCTCTCAAAAATAACGTGCGTTAGCCTACTTTATTAGCAAAAGCCTCTGGCGACATGCCAAAGGCTTTAATTCTTTTAGTTTTTCAATTACTGCTCTTTTGCTAGTGGTGGCACTTCACGGCCACGACGCTCATAGAACTCAGTAACAAATTCATCGAAGCGATCTTCATCAATTGCTTTACGAATGCTTTCCATCAGACGCTGGTAGTAACGCAGGTTATGGATTGTATTCAAGCGAGCGCCTAAGATTTCATTACAACGCTCTAAATGGTGAAGGTACGACTTGCTGTAGTTTTGACAAGTGTAACAGTCACAATGCGGATCCAATGGTGTTGTATCCGTTTTATGTTTCGCATTACGGATCTTGATCACACCACCAGTCACAAATAAGTGACCATTACGTGCGTTACGCGTTGGCATTACACAGTCAAACATGTCGATACCACGACGAACACCTTCAACCAAGTCTTCTGGCTTACCTACGCCCATCAAGTAGCGAGGTTTGTCTTCAGGAAGTTGAGGACAAGTATGCTCAAGAATACGGTGCATGTCTTCTTTAGGCTCACCTACTGCCAAACCACCAACCGCGTAACCGTCAAAACCGATTTCCGTTAGACCTTTTACCGACACATCACGTAAATCTTCGTAAACACCACCTTGGACAATACCAAATAGGTTGTTCGGGTTTTCTAGCTTCTCGAAGTGGTCACGTGAACGCTGTGCCCAGCGTAATGACATTTCCATCGATTTCTTCGCTTCATCGTGTGTCGCTGGGTAAGGCGTACACTCGTCAAAAATCATAACGATGTCAGAGCCCAGGTCTTTTTGAATTTCCATCGACTTTTCTGCGTCCATGAAAATCTTGTCACCGTTTACTGGGTTACGAAAGTGAACACCCTCTTCAGTGATCGTACGCATCTTACCAAGGCTGAATACTTGGAAGCCGCCTGAATCAGTAAGAATAGGACCGTGCCAGTTCATAAAATCGTGCAGGTCACCGTGCATTTTCATCACTTCTTGACCAGGACGTAGCCACAGGTGGAACGTATTACCTAGCAGAATTTCTGCACCAGTACCTTTTACTTCTTCTGGTGTCATACCTTTAACGGTACCGTAAGTACCTACTGGCATGAACGCAGGAGTTTGAACAGTGCCGCGTTCGAAAGTCAGTTGACCACGACGTGCATTGCCGTTTTTCTTCTTAAGATCGAATTTTAATTTCACGATGCCTCCGGGTGTCAGAGAAACAGTCTGACTGAGTGTTTAGGGCTCTACCCTACTTTAAGGAGCGGTCGCTTTTCCTTGCGAGAGACAAAGCAATGGATGCTTTATTTCCTAGCTTACTGCTAGCACTCGTAAATCTATTTTTAACTACGCCGTTTTCTTCTTGATGAACATTGAATCGCCATACGAGAAGAAACGGTATTTGTTTTCCACCGCATGTTTGTAAGCATTCATGGTGTTCTCGTATCCAGCAAATGCACTCACCAACATGATCAGTGTTGATTCAGGCAAGTGGAAGTTTGTGATCAAGCAATCCACTAGCTGATATTCGTAACCAGGGAAAATAAAGATTTCAGTATCGCCAAAGAATGGGGCCAGCTCAGTCCCTTTTTGCAATGCGTCTTGCGCTGCACTTTCAAGTGAACGCACAGATGTGGTACCAACAGCAATAATTCGTCCGCCACGCGCTTTCGTCGCTTTAATTGCGTCGACGACTTCTTGTGGTACTTCTACGTACTCGGCATGCATGTGGTGATCGTTGATATTTTCCACTTTTACTGGCTGGAATGTACCCGCCCCAACGTGCAAAGTAACGTAAGCAAACTCTGCACCTTTCGCTTTGATTTTCTCCAAGAGAACATCATCAAAGTGAAGGCCCGCCGTCGGTGCCGCAACCGCACCTGGCTTTTGATTATATACCGTTTGGTAACGCTCTTTATCTGCATCTTCGTCTGGACGGTCGATGTAAGGAGGAAGCGGCATATGGCCGATTTCTTCCAGAATTTCTAGTACCGTCTTATCAGAACTAAATTTCAGTTCAAATAAAGCATCATGGCGTGCAACCATTTCTGCTGAATATTCATCATTCTCGCCAACAATAATGGTTGTACCTGGTTTTGGTGATTTAGAGCAACGAACGTGCGCGAGGATGCTTTTCTCATCCAACATGCGCTCCACTAGCACTTCTAATTTACCGCCCGATTCCTTGCGGCCAAAAAGACGAGCAGGAATAACACGTGTATTATTAAACACCACTAAGTCACCGGGTTGAACTTGGCCCAATACATCAGTAAATGTGCCATCAATGAGCTCTCCGGTATTGCCGTCCATTTGCAGCAGTCGGCTAGCGGTACGCTCTGGTTGAGGGTAGCGAGCGATGAGTTCATCTGGAAGGTCGAAATGGAAATCTGATACTTGCATGTTACTTGTCTTATCTATTGGTCAAATCACGTCTAGGCGACGATAAAATTGCGACGAGTTTTTCGCAGCAGACTAGTATATGTTTACATGCTGCAATAGCAAGCAAATCACCAGAATATAGCAGTAAAAGCCATGGTGAAGAGTGTAATAAAACGTGAAAAGCCTCGATTACTTGGCACTATTTTTAATTTGAGCCCAAAAGAGAGAACATGAAAAAAGCAAAGCAGCGTATACCGCTGCTTATTAGTTTGGCATTCCAATCGCCCTATCAAACCTCACGCTTTCGCCACAAGAATAACGGCACGAATAAACCCAATAACCAAAACCCTAGACTGCCACCTTCATCATCTGAGCCTTTGAAATCACAGTTATTGGTCGCAATGCCATCGTGACACTCTTTATTGTCACCACTTTCATTGTTAGCACTTTTGATAAAATTCGGCGCAATGATGTAACGACTTGGTGGCGCATCGGCAGTGATGTAAGACTGTACCCAGTCGTAATAGTGGCTCACCTTGGTGTAGAAACTTGGGATCGTCAAAGAGCCACACGTTGGTAGAATAAGGGGGCCGCCACTAACAATACCAATTTGTTTGCCGGTCGCCACATCGACCAACGGGCCACCACTGTCACCTTTACATGCAGAGTTGCCATATTGAGTATGGCTATCTGGCTCCAATACATGGTTTTGTGTTGGTAGCGTACAAATTTTGGTTTGGTTGTCTCTTGAATCAATGATCCCCGGAAAACTGCTGCCAATTTCTAAACGCTCATAACATTTGTCGATGGGTAAAAATGTGCTAATGGTGGTTTTGAGCGTATTAGAAGGTTCAGAAGCATCCGGCTGAGTAGTCCCCCATCCAAACACTTGCACATTTTCGACACGTTGATTGGTCAGGTAATTATCATTCCAATCCGCCACCAAACGTGCTTCGATACTCTCCATGTCAACTTTACTCACTAGGTCAGCAAAGCTCGCGTTTGCCACTGGGCGCGTGAGATACAGCAACGCGATGTCTGAATCTAAACCGGTTTGGATAGGTTTCACGTTGCCATTACTGTCGGTCTCAGCTTTTGAAATCCGAGTGTAATCCGGATGAACCACAACGTGAGACACCGGATAGAAGTTATCAAGCCCTGCAGAATTAAGTTCATACACATTCGCATTCACCGACAGCTCACCCGGCGGGGTCACATAGTAGGTTGCTTCATTGGTTCCTTGTCCCATCACCACACAGTGCGCCGCAGTCAGTACCCATTGCTCTGTCAGCATCGTTCCACCACACAGCGGAAACTCTGCCATATTACTAGCTCGCAAAGTAACGCGGTCAACAGGATCGGTTTGTTCATCTCCTAACACAATCGCCTGTGTTGATGGCACACTGAATGCCGCCACTGCCAGCGCAATAAGTTTGTTACACGTTGTTCGTTTCATCTAGGTTGCTGTCTTCAATTTGGTAAGCCTGGACGTATCTTCTTCGAGAGAAGAATCTTGGAAAATCCAGCGAATAAAAATGTGCGATTCAATTCATTGGATTACCTTGGGAACACATTCAATATCAACTAAAAATGCCAACTGACTCGCACACAAACCGACTTATTCAAATTAATAAAAACACCAATAAAACACAGATTACGCAGCCCATCAGCATTGTGCTATTTAATTGATGAAAAACGAGTTAGCTCCCAGATATACAGAAAAATATTCTCTATATTTAAGAGAAGGACAATGCCGCTGGAGGTCTCTATGATCAAGGTTGAAGACATGATGACTCGTAATCCTCATACCTTACTGCGCACGCACACCTTGCGTGATGCAAAAAGCATGATGGATGCGCTTGATATTCGACACATTCCGGTTGTTGATGCCAATAACCACTTACAAGGCTTGGTGACTCAACGCGACATTCTTGCTGCTCAAGAATCGAGCTTGCACCCAGATGAGGCTGAACAATCTTTTACTTTAGACACACCGCTCTACGAAATGATGCACACCAACATCATGACGGCAGAGCCTATCGCGGGGCTCAAAGAGAGCGCTATCTATATGCAAAAGCATAAAGTTGGCTGTCTACCTGTTGTCACCAAAGGTCGATTGGTCGGCATCATTACTGACAGTGACTTTGTGACCATTGCGATTAACTTATTGGAACTGCAAGAAGAAGTGGAACCTGAAGAAATCGAGCAGGAAGAGTAGTACGCAAGCGTATTCTCTTTGTTGTAAGTTTCGTTTTTACACCGGTTAAACGAAAAAAGAGCGGCAGGGTTGCCGCTCAAAATGCCATTACTGACGCTGATTAAGGAAGTGTTTCTCTGCCAATTAGAATTGGTCTTCTTCGGTCGAACCTGTCAATGCTGTCACTGAAGAGTTACCACCTTGGATAGTATTGGTCATTCTATCGAAGTAACCTGTACCTACTTCTTGTTGGTGCGCAACAAACGTATAGCCTTTTTCAGCTGCTTGGAATTCAGGACGCTGAACTTTCTCAACATAATGACGCATACCTTCACCTTGAGCGTAAGCGTGTGCCAGTTCAAACATGTTGAACCACATGTTGTGAATGCCTGCTAGCGTGATGAATTGGTACTTGTAGCCCATGTCTGCAAGCTCTTGTTGGAACTTAGCAATAGTTTCTGCATCTAGGTTTTTCTCCCAGTTGAAGGACGGCGAACAGTTGTACGCCAACAATTGATCTGGGTATTCAGCGTGAATTGCTTCTGCAAACTTACGTGCTTCTTCCAAACATGGCGTAGCCGTTTCACACCAAAT
>NZ_JADDYG010000560.1:0-5064 GCF_015163535.1 Vibrio sp. OPT46
CTCCGTAAAGAAGCCATCGAGAGCATTAAGACTCGGATCTAACTGTTTTGCTTGTTGCCAAGAAAACCATGCCATTGATGACTTCTCCACCCTGTTCGATTAAAGACCGAATAGGCTCTTAGATTGCGCTTTACGAATTTCAGTTTCATCCGCCCACTCAATCAAACCTGTTTCTAGGTCCATTAGGCGCATGGTCATCTTGTAGTATACATCTTTATCGCTACCTGCATTTTTCACAATGCTAGATAGGTTGCCGTAAAGCATGTATTGAGCACCAACCATTTTACCAAATTGGATAGCTGTGCTTTGGTTAACAAGCTCATCCGTGTTTTGGAAGTTAAGTTGTTCACGCACAGACTCAACACGATCCATATCAACAAAACGGAACTTACCTGAGTTCAACATCTTAGTAGAGATCGTGTCAGTAATGGATTCAGTGTCAATATGTTCACTGGTTTTGTTCTTAATTCGCTCAACAAAAACGATAGGACGTTGGTCACGAGTAATTGCTGCTACAGAGCCCGACATCATCATGCTATCCACCATTTCAGCCGCGATTTTTTGTAAATCTGTTGAGCCAAAATCGATAGTCGTGGTTTCTGTTGCTTGCGCATCGCCGTAAGAGACTTTGTTAGAACAGCCACCTAAAATGACGGCAAGACCTAAAAGAGCAATAATACTTTTTTTCATGAGAGTTCCTTAGTTTTTCAATACCAGCGCATCGTTAGCGCGGCAGCTTCGGCAGAGCCGTTAAGATTAATCGTCTTGTGCTTCTCTAATTTGCACACGGAATTTTGTGCCATTTGGATTCACAGTAACTTCAGATAACGTGACTTGCTCAAATCCTCGCACAATCATTTTTCGCCACGGACCAGGTTTGGTATTCACTTCTAAACCATTGTTGTCATACCAATAAAATCGGTAAAGAATGTGCTGATCACCTTTGTAATTGCTACTCAGCTGCACGACTCCTCGTGGGCGATCATCAACGTAAGTGGTGGTGATGTTGTCAACTAATAAGCGACTACCTAAAACGTTATCATTAAAAAATACTTTTTGCGTTTGGCCATCAATTCGAATACCAGCCGTGTTTTCGGCGCATCCAACTAAACCAATAGCCATTGCTAAACAAACAAGCCATGCTTTCATTACAGTCTCCCTAGCTGTTTATGCCACACGGTTGAGTGTGCTCCCTGACGAGATACCCATACCAATGTAGTCTGCTGTGCAGGCACTTCAAACTGATAGGTTTGATCACCCAAGTTTAAACTTTGTGTTCCCGGTTTCACGATTTTTGAAGCCGTTTTCACTTGCGCTGGCAATGTTTGCCAACTTCTTGTATCTGGCTGTTCGGTCAATGTGTTCCATACATTGAAAAGTATGTTGCCCACATCATCGCCTTTTTTCGCCGCCTCTTTTCGGATTCGATCTTTTGCCCAAACACGAAGAGCTTGACGGATCACTATTGTAGTAAGACGTTCATTAAGATCGTTTTGCGCCATCGCATTAACATCAGTCAGCGTACTGGAAGGCAATACCTGACCATTTAAAACAACATCGCTAAAACGTTGAGCACCTCGGTTCTGATAATAAGGAAGCGCCAACGAATAAATCGCGCCATTATCGCGACTGTCGTAAATCGGTAAATCAATACGCCACCCTTTCATCGCCTCAACAACACCCTGCTCATCAATAACGATGACTCGCCCTTGTGACTGAGTTAATCCAGAAGGTGCTTTGCCATACCGCTTCTCTAGCATGCGCAAGTCTTCACGCATGCCCAGCTTCTTAGCAGCGTATAAGGTGCTTTCTACAACTTGCTTGTTGTCTGGCATTACAGCGAGTGCTCGTCGGTAATCAACATAAGCACTGTTTAAGTCTCGCGACGCTTCATATAACAAGCCAGAAAGATAGAACAGATAACCATTTTGTACCGCGCTTAGTTTTTTACCAGCATCAGGGTAGTTCGCTAATACACTGCCTAAATTGGCAGATATGCCTTGCTTGTTAAGGTCTTTCTCTGCTGCTTTTAGCTCTTTTTCACGCGCCTTTCTTGCCGCTTCCTGAACTTGATTAGCTCGACGCACTTCAACTAGTGCTCCTTCTAAATCGTTTTTCTGTAAGTAATTTAGTCCTAGATACAGGTGCAAAAAGCCAAGTTCGTAATCGGCGGGATGATAGTCTTGGAGATTGTCGTTCACTGCGAGAGAGCCGACGCTCGTTGCCGTGTCTGACACAGATATCGTCGCTCGATCTTGTTGGACACGTACGGCACGATCGCTGCTTTCTAGCGCATTCAAACTTGTCGGGTAATCTTCAGCAAGAAAAGAGATGCGACCTTTTTCAAAATTGCCAAGTATCTCGCCACCCACTTCACTTGATTGAAGTTGTTTTGCTTTGGCATATTCCCCTGCAACAACGGCTTGATAAACTTCTTGATTCTGGTTGCTGTAATGACTAAACAGATTGCCCGCAGATAAATTCGCGCAGCCAGAGGCCATTAAAGCCCAGCTCATCAGCCCTAACAGCTTTACACCTAGTTTCACATTTATCTCCACAAATGTGTCATTCGACAGGAAAAAGAAGTGGGTGAATCACCACCCACTTTTAAAAGCTTAGCTCAATACCATTGGACCTAGAGGGCGGCCGCCTAGTAGGTGCATGTGAATATGGTAAACCTCTTGGCCACCATGTGGATTACAATTAACGATTAGGCGATAGCCGTCTTCAGCAATACCTTCTTCTTTCGCTAACTTTCTAGCAACAGTGAACAAACGCCCCATCATTGCTTCATCTTCAGCTTCTACATCATTCGTTGTTGGGATCAGTTTATTCGGAATAATGAGAATATGGCTTGGTGTGCGAGGGTTAATGTCGCGAAACGCAGTCACCAAATCATCTTGATAAAGGATATCGGCAGGGATTTCCTTGCGAATAATTTTACTAAAGATCGTTTCTTCCGCCATGAGGACTCCATTTTATAAACGTAATTAGATCCCAATTAGTATGCGCCAACCAAAAGCGGAGCTCAATAAAAACAGTGTTCACTTAACATTATTAATCAAATGCTAATTAACGAAGCTTTTTTTGTCGTGTGCGTCATAAAATGCGCGTCACAAACTGAATACAATCCAATGAATTTTGTTACTTTTTTAAGACAATTATTATTTTTATACCCAAGTAAATTCAAAAATACTTGGGTAGCTTGTCTATTTTTGGGAGAGGAAGCTCACTTATGCGAGGTTCAGTTATTAAAAGGATGTATGCCGGCTTTGCACTGATCATCATCCTATTTGCCGTCACAATTGCCATTATGATGGGAGGAATGAGTGATATTCACGGAAAATTTGGCACGGTTTCTAAATCATCCCTACCGTTGGTATCGTTATCTAATCAAACCAGTGTTGAGCTGCTTTCTGCCGACAAATCATTTAAAGACTTCCTGACGACAGAGAATAAACAACGCATGGATGAAATGCGTCAGGAATTTGCTAGATCTCAACAGCGCTTCGAATCCACATTGGCTCAACTGAAAACCGCAAGCCAAATCTACCCTTCTCTTGCCGAACCGTTTTCAGAGTTAAAAACGTTAGAGCAGAGCTATTTTACAGAAGCTCTAGAGGCCATGGACAACTACGAAGCAATGTTCGCGGCTCAAGAAGAAGTGCAAAAATCCTCACGCCGCTTCCAAAAACTGAATACCGAACTTTCGGTTGGTCTTAAAGAATATGTGGCAGATCAAACCAGCATTTCTGTCAAAGTCATGGCAAAGAGCTACTTTATCAAGTTAAAAGATGCCGAAGTAATTACCTCTGATGCCCTCGCCAGTTCCAACCCTGAGTTTGTTACGCAAGCCGTAGCTAAAAACCGCAAAGCAGTAACGCACTTGAATTACGCATTCCGCGGGTTGGTGACTCAGCTTCCTGAGCTAGAAAAAGCTTTTGGCGAATCTGTAGAGCAATTTACTCGTGACGTTGGTATGCGTGGCGGTGTGCTAGACCAACATAATAATTACCTCAATGCTCGCGCCGCTTTGTATAACAATATCGCCAACCTAGCAAATAAAGTGGATTCAACCATGGCGATTCTTGAGCAATTCACGACAACCGCAACAGATAAGCTCAATGAATCATTGGCAGACGCAGGTGACATATATTCGGCGGGTGTAACGAAAGCCATCATCATTGGCGTTATTGTCGTTTTACTCGCGACAGCGATTGGCTACCACATCGCTCAAAGCGTTCGCGAACCGTTGACTCGTATTCTAAAAGTGTTAGAAAGCCTGACTGAAGGTGATATGACACAGCGTATCGACATTCGCTATAACAACGAATTCAGCCGTGTGAGTGGACACATTAACTCACTCGCCGACAACCTTCACGAGATCTTGGTGAAACTCAACGAAGCGTCAGAAAACCTATCGTCAACCGCGACAACCAACGAACGCACCTCTTCGCAAGCACAAATTAAATTGAGCTCTCAACGCGAACAAACAGCAAACGTCGCTACCGCGATGACAGAAATGTCTCATTCAGTGCAGGAAGTCGCGCAAAGTGCGCAAGGCTCGTTAGAAATGGTGCAACGCGTCGAATCTGCCTCTGAAGAAGGTAGAAATGTTATGAGCAGTAATATCTCAACCATTAATCAACTAGAAACACGTTTGAACGAATCGGTCTCCGCAGTTTCTGAGCTACAAAAAATGAGTGGTCAAATTGGGTCTATCCTTGATGTGATCCGCAACATTGCGGAGCAAACCAACCTACTGGCATTGAACGCGGCAATTGAAGCGGCTCGCGCTGGTGAACAAGGTCGCGGCTTCGCGGTAGTGGCAGATGAAGTACGAGTACTCGCATCAAGAACGACTCAATCAACCACTGAAATTGAATCCATGATCAGTAATCTGCAATCTAGCTCGCAATCGGCGAACCAAGTCATACAAAGCTGTATGAGCGATATGGAGATGTCGGTTGAGCAAGCATCAAAAGCGAACAGCTCAATGGAAGAGATCCAGGCGCTAATCATCGAAATCAGCCAAATGAGTACGCACATTTCACAAGCAGCAGC
>NZ_JADDYG010000560.1:5074-10452 GCF_015163535.1 Vibrio sp. OPT46
GCTAGCTCGCAATCGGCGAACCAAGTCATACAAAGCTGTATGAGCGATATGGAGATGTCAGTTGAGCAAGCATCAAAAGCGAACAGCTCAATGGAAGAGATCCAGGCGCTAATCATCGAAATCAGCCAAATGAGTACGCACATTTCACAAGCAGCAGCAGAGCAAAGTGAAACATCAACAGACATTGCTCGCAGCATCGAAGATATCAACAGCATCGCCGATGAAAGTTTCCGAGCCATGTCGAATATCGCACAAACCAGTGAATCACTGACCCACTTGGCTCATCAGCAAAATGAATTGGTCCACCGATTTAAGTTATAAATACTTTATAATTAAGAGCATTAATTAGTGCAATCAACTGTATAAGGGCGACTTTTTGTTAAGTCGCCCTTGTTTTTTGTCGGCCATGTCTACATATGATTAATAAGGCCAGCTCATCCCCTTGCACAACTCTTTTCGAGCGGCCTCATAAAAAGGAAAATCTATGGCTGTTCATGTTGGTATTATCGACCAAGACCCAGTGAGATTGGTCACTCCTCTATTAGATAATCGTACGCTAAGCACACATATCGTCTTCATCGGAGACAAGAGCCAGTTAGATATATTTGACCGACTGAGTGCCGTTTTAGATCAACGAGAAATTACTTCTGAATTTTTTGAAATTCCATCCGCTGTTAATACATCTCTGATCAAACAAGCAATTCAAAAACTGGCAAAAGATCTCCATGAACGCGGCGAAGATGTAAAATTGAACGCGAGCTGTGGTCTTCGTCATCGCTTGTTGTCGGTGTACGAAGTTTTCCGTACCTATCGCTGGCCAATTTTTGTGGTTGAGCCTAGTAGCGATAAGCTTTGTTGGTTATACCCTGATGGCAAAGAAGATACCCAAGTCGAAGATCACATTACGATTGCAGATTACCTCACTATCTTTGGTGCACGCGGCGAGTTTCACCACGTTGATTTACCACCTCTTCTTGATAAAAAATTGTATGAACTTGGTGAACGATGGGCCTCAAATGCGCTTGAGCTTGGGCCAGGTCTAGCAACACTTAACTACCTTGCAACCACATGCCGCAAAGAACAAAAGCTTGATGTCGAGCTCTCCGAAAAACAGCAGGGCTACCGTGAGCTCAACATGTTGCTTTCAGATTTAGTAGAAGCAGAAATCGCCACCTATGAGAATGGCGTTTTAACGTTTGCAGATGAAGATGCTCGACGCTTTTCAAACGGTGAGTGGTTAGAAACTTTGGTTCACAGCACCGTGAAGCAAATCCAAGACACCATGCCGACGATTCAAGATCGATCGTTAAATGTTCAGGTTTATCGTAAACTTGGTGAAAGTGAAGTACGCAATGAGTTAGATGTCGCAACAGTTGTAAACAACAAGCTGCACATCATCGAGTGCAAAACCAAAGGCATGAGAGATGACGGCGACGATACTTTATATAAGTTAGAATCGCTTCGCGATCTATTAGGTGGCTTACAAGCGCGCGCAATGTTGGTGAGCTTCCGTCCTCTTCGTCACAATGACATTACTCGTGCTGAAGACTTAGGGCTAGCCCTGATTGGCCCTGATGAGCTTAAAGATTTAAGAACGCACTTAACGGCTTGGTTTAAAGACGCGGGCGGTTCAGACGAGATATAGTGCCATTAAGAAAAGCTAAAATTCACAACGATAAAAAGCAGCATTAATGCTGCTTTTTTTATACCTAAATTTTAGCTGTACGCATTTCTATAAGTAGAAAAAAACCAGAGGTTAGCCTCTGGTTTTTTCTGTTTGTTTAAATGCCAACTATAGAGGCTTAAAGCATTTTACGCGCTGCTTCTACAACCACTTTAATTGAACGCGCTTCCGTTTCTTTCAGAGTTGAATGATCTGGAATCTCTTTTTGTGTACGGTTGATGATAACACCAGCCACACAACCCGCTTTTAAACCAGAGCTCGCACACATTGTTAGCAGTGTTGCAGACTCCATCTCGAAGTTAAGTACGCCCATGTCTTGCCATTCTTGCATAGAGCCTTGGAAACGCTTAACAACACGACCAGAGAACGTATCGTAACGTTCTTGACCAGGGTAGAACGTGTCGCTTGATGCAGTCACACCCATGTGAACTGTAGCGCCAGACTCTTCTACCGCTGCTTTCATTGCGGTTGCTACTTCAAAGTCAGCAACTGCTGGGAATTCCATAGGAGCAAAGTGTAGGCTCGCACCGTCAAGACGAACTGACCCCGTCGTTACGATCATGTCACCCACGTTTACATGCGGTTGAATTGCACCCGTTGTACCAACACGTAGGAAAGTGCGAACACCAAGCTGTGCCAATTCCTCAACTGCGATAGAGGTAGAAGGACCACCAATACCTGTAGAACAAACCACAACAGGTTTACCGTCTAGCTCTGCACGGTATAGCGTGTATTCACGATGGCTTGCTAGAAATACTGGATTTTCCATTTGTTCTGCGATTTTTTGAACACGCGCTGGGTCACCAGGAATGATCGCTAGAGTCGCACCATTAAGATCAGCTTCAGTAACACCTAAATGGAATACAGCTTGAGACATAAGTCGCTCCTTATTGTGGCTTATTTTATGAACAATAAGCTCATTAATCAGTTATTGGGTACAGATGCACTGTAGCGAACCTTTCACCAACATAGAGTGATCACAATCACAATGATAAAATGTAATGAAAATGAAATTTCAAACAAAACTGGTATTGATCACACTTTAAGGGGCATTAGATCATTTTGTTGCATAGCAATGCGTGATTTCAAGGACGAGAAAAACGTCTGATCGCATCAGGTGAATACGGTTAAAAAAAGCCCGATACACGAATGCCTCGGGCTATTAATGAGTGGGATCAATGGTTAGGTCAGTTATTTGATCTGCTTGGACTCAAAACGAAGTAATCTCAACGCATTCAATGTCACCAGTGCTGTTGCACCACTGTCGGCTAATACAGCAACCCACAACCCAGTAACACCAAGTAAACTTGTCACTAAGAATACACCTTTCAAACCTAGCGCTAACGCGACATTCTGACGAATGTTACTTAGCGTCGCGCGCGACAGTTCTATCATGGCAGGTAGCTCAATCAAACGGTTGTGTGTTAACGCCGCATCAGCAGTCTCGAGCGCAACATCCGTACCGCCTCCCATCGCAATGCCGATACTCGAAGCTTTCATGGCTGGAGCATCATTGATACCGTCTCCCACCATCGCAACGGTATGTTGTTGTGATAGCTTCTCGACGTAATGCACCTTGTCTGCAGGTAACAAACTCGCTTTATAATCCAAGCCTATTCTATTTGCCATTGCTTCTGCACTTCTCGGGTTGTCACCCGTTAGCATCACCGACGTGACCCCAAGTTCCTTCAACATTGCGATGGCTTGCTGGGCATCTGAGCGCAATGTATCTTGCCATGCGATCACGCCAATGACCTCGTCATCGTAACGAACAATGACAACCGTTTTACCTTGTTGTTCCAACGTAACTACTTGCTCTATGGCTTCTTGAGAAAGTGGAAAGTCTGCCTTTGAAGGCGTGACCACTTGGACCATTTTTCCATCGACGTAACCAGTGACACCAGAGCCTACTTGCGCGGTTTTATCCAACGCTTCAGGAATAGTAAGCCCCTGCTCTTGCACTTTGGTAACTAAAGAAACCGCTAGAGGATGACTTGAACCAACCTCGATTGACGCAGTTAGGCTAAGTAACTTGTCTTCATCCATATCAAAAGCAAAGACATCAGTCACTTCTGGTTTACCTTGCGTCAGTGTCCCAGTTTTATCAAATGCGACAGACTCAACCTTGCCAAGCAACTCAAGCGCCGCACCACCTTTGATCAATGCGCCCCGCTTAGCAGCTGCCGCCAAGCCAGAAGTGATCGCCGCAGGCGTTGAAATTACTAATGCACATGGACAAGCAATCAACAGCAGGGCGAGTCCTCGATAGATCCACGTTTCCCACGGTTGGGCAAATAGTAATGGCGGCGTAACGATAACCATCAGAGACACCAGCATCATTAGCGGCGTATACCAACGGCTAAATTTATCAAGAAAGCGTTCTAATGGTGCCTTACGGGATTCTGCTTCTTCAATCAAATGAAGAATTCGGTCTATCGCATTCTCGCCCTGACGGGAAGTCACCTGTAAGCGAACCACTTTATCGACAACCACAGCCCCGGCCATCACTTTGCCACCGGTTTGATGTTCAACGGGAACAGATTCTCCCGTTAACGCACTTTCGTCAAAACTCGCAAGCGCATCTTGCAAAACACCGTCGGCAGGCAAACGACCTCCGGGTGCGACTTCTATGATATCCCCTGGTTTAAGCTGAGCAGCTGGTACTTCTTTACGTTCACCATCAATAATTAAAATTGAATTTTCTGGGACTAAGTCCATTAACGCCTGGACACCGCTTCGCGCGCGAGATGATGCATATGCTTCTAACTTTTCACCAATAAGGAAAAGCAATAACACCATTGCGGCTTCGGCGGTTTCACCTAAATATAAAGCGCCGAGCGCCGCTACACTCATTAACGTTTCAATCGCAAAAGGCGTACCGCTACGCGCCAACTTAAATGCTTTGAGCGCGATTGGGTATAAACCAAGTAAACACGTCAAAGTGAATAACCAAGCGCTTATTTGAGGGTCGATCTTAGAAATGACTGCCGCAGTAGCCATTGCACCAGCAATCGAGAGAATTTGGATGTTGTCTCTTATGACGCCAAGCCAGCCTTTCTTTGTAGTGCTTGGTTTTGGAGCATCCAGTGAAGAGAGCGGGAAACCCGTTTTTTGGGCTGTCTGCTCTATCGTAGCTATCAGCTCTAGACCATCAAAATCGACGACCAGTTTTTCTGTTGCAAACAAAACCTTGGCTTGGCTGACGCCTTGTAAAGACGTAATGGCTTTCTCAAGCTTTTGCGCACAAGATGGGCAATCCATACCTGACACAAGCCAAGCGTTCCGAACGGAGGAATTACTCTCCCTTGTGGGATCGTCTTCCTCGCCTGTGTCAACGCTGCAGCCTCCTCCACTACAGCAAGAGCTTTCAGAAACATCAACACTGGCCTGAGAGATATTGAGCGAAGATTTTACTGGCGCACAGCATGACTCGCTTGCACCAAGCGGCACCGCAGTTTTGATTTTGCTAGATTGGCAACCTTGATGTTTTGTACACATAATTTTTTCCTTATTGGTATCGGTGATTTACCTATTGCTAAGGATAAACCTTAGAGTAAGCTCCAAGGTCAAGATAAATTTGTACAGTTCGGCGATATAAAATAAAAAAGACGCCGAAGCGTCTTTCCAAACCAGTTTAAAAGCAATATTCCGTAAAGTTTAAACAGAGAGGTTAAACGGGATGCTTAAAACACTC
>NZ_JADDYG010000560.1:10462-12951 GCF_015163535.1 Vibrio sp. OPT46
GAAAATAAAAAAGACGCCGAAGCGTCTTTCCAAACCAGTTTAAAAGCAATATTCCGTAAAGTTTAAACAGAGAGGTTAAACGGGATGCTTAAAACACTCATTTAATGTCATTCCTATGGCACGCAGCACGTCTCTTCTTGTGATAACACCAACCAACTTACCTTTGCCATCCACCACTGGATACATTTTCGGCTTTCCAACTTTCATCATGTCAGCCAGTTCAATTACTGACATTTCTGGAGAAACAGATAAGACATCATCATGCATACACTCTTGTACCGTATGTGTATCTTGGCAGTGATAACTTGCTTTCACCAACTTATCTAATAAGTCTTGCTCCGATAAAAACCCAACCACTTTTTCATTTTCATCAATGACAGGGCCACCTAGTGTGACACTTTGCATTACTTTGTTTAAAGCTGCCGAAAGTGACATATCTTTCGTGAAAGTCACCGCTTGCAACGTCATGTAATCTTTTACTTTTAATGAATGCATTCTTATCTCCTTAAGGGCATTTTATTGCGGCCTTTAGATAAGTGTCGCCTAATTTCCTGATTTTACTAAATGGAAAGGAGTAATTTTATTTATAGGCACAGCCTATTGAACTAAAACAAAATTAACTCACCGAACAACATTCACTGTATTTCGTTAAACGCAAGATTCAGCCAGGCTGATTTTTCTAGGCAAAATACAACAAAGCCAGTCAATTGACTGGCTTTGTTATTATGTAATTGTTGCGTTAGCAATGTTGGCGGCGCATGTTGTCTAAAATAATGCCAGTCGCCATCGCGACATTCAGTGATTCGGCACCGCCAAACGCCGGAATCGTGATCTTATCTGTCACGAATTTTGCTGCGGCTTCACGCACACCATGAGATTCGCTGCCCATCAACAAAATACCTTCAGCAGCGAAATCCGTTTTATGAACGCTCTCTCCTTCCAAAAACGCGCCATATACTGGCAATTTGGCGTGTTCCAAGTAACTTGGCAAATCCACCAAACTCACTTGTACGCGGCCAAAGCTGCCCATGGTCGCACTGATCGTTTTAGGATTATAAGGATCAGCACAATCTGTACTCGCAATAATGTGCTTGATGCCATACCAGTCTGCAACACGAATAATCGTACCTAGATTACCAGGGTCGGATACACCATCTAGCGCAATCATCAAGCCTTTCGCTTGAGGCTCTTTTACACTCGGAATTTCAACCACAGCAATGGCCGCATTATTGCTCACAAGCGTGCTCGCTTTGGTCAATTCATCAAGCGATGCTTCAACACAATCAAAACGATTTAGCGTACCAGCATTTTGTTCGAGAAATGCCGCTGTTGCAAAAACCTGCTTCACCTTCAATGAACTACTTGCTAGCTCTAGTACGTTCTTTTCACCCTGAACTAGGAATAAGCCATGCGCTTTACGCTGTTTCTTTTGACCTAAAGCACGAAGCAGTTTTAATTGGTTTTTTGAAATCATTAAAGTATCCCAGGTGAAAATGGTTATTCGGCGAGCGTACCCTAAACAATCTTCACGACAGTTCGGTATCAAGCGGATGAGATTATAAATTATACCTAAATAACCTCAAGAAGCTTGATCATCAGAAGACGTTGAACACCAAGCGTAGCCAAAATAAAAGAAGGCTCAAAAACGAAAAAAGCCCTGCGATAACGCAGGGCTTTCAAAAGGGTGGGACCCCAGCCACATCCCGGCACACAAGTCACACGCTGCGGCTGCTTCCTTCCGGACCTGACCGAGTTCACGAGCTATTGTTGCGAGAGGACCAGAGCCCCATAATTCTTTTCGAGAGGTCTTGCCTCAATCGATGGGGCGATTATTCAGTATCAGCTCTCATAATGCAAGAGCAAAAACCTTGAATTTCATCATTTCATTACCGTTTGGACAAAACTCGATCAATTCATTCCTTTATGATGAAACCGTACAGTCACGATAAGAGGAGTCGTGCCGTGAGGACTGCTTACTAATGTACATGTCTTCATCAGCCAAATGCATCGCTTGCTCTAAGCTCATGTGCCGTTCCCTTTTTGCAGAGAAACCAATAGAGATACTTATAGACTCCAAATCACTATATAATTTGCCTTTCACGTCTATTCTACTGAGCTCTCTCATTGCTCTAGTTAACTCGGCTTGCGTAGGATAACCCAGCAATATGAACTCATCCCCTCCAATTCGATAACATCTTCCCGACCAGACATAATGAATTTTTAGTGCCAGTAGTTGTAAAACTTCGTCCCCAGCGCGATGCCCATAAGTGTCATTGATTCGTTTGAAATGATTAATGTCTAAGTAAAGTATGGATAGATCTTTGTTTACTCCTTTTCGATACTTTACTTGCAACGCACGACGATTCCTTAACCCTGTTAAGTTGTCAGTGCTCGATTGACGGTAAAGATAAAGCGAAACACAAATAGCAAACAATAATACAAAGATAAACACAGCTTGTGTTTGCGTCGCTAATCGAATCTCATATTCA
>NZ_JADDYG010000560.1:12961-15162 GCF_015163535.1 Vibrio sp. OPT46
GTTCCTTAACCCTGTTAAGTTGTCAGTGTTCGATTGACGGTAAAGATAAAGCGAAACACAAATAGCAAACAATAATACAAAGATAAACACAGCTTGTGTTTGCGTCGCTAATCGAATCTCATATTCAAGTGCGGTACGCCAATCTGGGCGTACATCGTACTGAGCAATGATCTTATCAACTTCTAACATCGCTATCGCTCGACTGAAGAAAGGCGCAAGCATGGCTCCTTTTTCATTCGCGACCAATCCAACAGAGAGTTGTGACTCATAAAACTCGCCAATAGCGGTATCCTGCTCTATCGGAACCAATTCACTGAGACGTAAAAAATGATTGAGCATCGCCGTATCCATCGGAATGTAATCGACTTCTTCATTTAATAGCCCCTGAATGAGCTCTTGTTGAGTACGATAACGTTTGAGTTCTTTTAGCGGTAACAGTTGCGTCATCATTTGATCGAAAAAGTCATCCTTAACTACGCCAATCCGCTCAGATATCAACTGTGAAACATGAGAGTATGTGCTCGGTTTGTAACCTAAACGCTTGACCATCACCGATGCTGGCGCGTAATGGGGCTTTGGAAAGTAGCTAAATGCGCGCCGCTCACGGCTGACCGTTAACGGCGCCAAAATTTCGAAATTACCTTGGATAAACTCATGATACATAGAACCCCAGCTTTCACCAGGCTCACTAATGATCAAGCAGTTTAAAGCCAAGATCTCACAGCTTCTCACGACTACATCAGCCGTCATCCCTTCGACACGACCATCTGCGTTGTATACAACATATGGAAAGATAGATTCGAGCTTAATCCGTATTGGTTCATTAAAATCAAGGGGCAATAAACGAATAGAATCACGCAACGCTGCTCGCCTTAATTCAAATTGATACTGGGAAATTTCTTCGCGAAGCTGCTTTTGCACCGCTTCCCCGTGAATAAACGTAGCGAACGTGTCCAACTCTTCAAGATGATGATCTTTTTTACTGATGATGGATACGGGCTTTATCGAAATCTGATCATTGAGCATCTTGGCGTCAAACCCCTCCATCAGCATCGGCTTGAGCTGGTTAATGGCATCGACAACGCCATCCACAGCACCTGAACGTAGCAGTGTTACTGCTTGTTCGTGACCTTGATAAGAGATCTGTTCTAGCTCAGGGTAGTGTTGTTTAAGTAATTGGGCATAAACTGTATCTTTGGGGACGCCAACACGCGAAATGTCACTCAACGTCGAATCTTTTAAACCAAAGAGGTAGGTATATTCGATATTTGTTGGGCGGGAATAACTAAAACGTTGAGCACGTTCTTGTGTGTAAGTGATATTCGCAGCAAAGTCCGCTTCCCCATTCGCTACTGAATTTAGAATGGCATCAAAGCTGGAGTAGTTCACGTATTGAACGGTAAAGCCAAACTCCTCTGAAGCAGCATTGAAAAGAACACGAGTGACGACATCATCCGCTTCAGTCGCGACTTTATAATGAGCAATTAAAGGGGCTTCGGCTTTTACATTCAAACTCAAGAGGCAACATGCAAAAAGCAACAGTGTTCGAGCAAAAGTTGTCATGACAAACTTATCTTAAATCAACCACTTATATTGTGGTTATTATTATTGGAAGTGTAGTAAATATGAAATGAAGAACATATACTAATCTCCATTTTGTTCCACAACCAATTCGATACTCTGCCGCACATGTCACTTTTTACCTGACTAAAAACTCATAATTCAGCCTGTTCATCGCTACTACGTAAAATATAGTCAGTCATCCAAGCTGTCCCTAACAAACAGATCCAAACCACGAAAACAGGGTTTGGCACATCCGTGGTCGGGCTGACGACTAAGGCGGCAAAACCCACAGTCGGCAATGTCCAACATAATAATTTGCTCCAACGAATGGTATGTTGAAGCTTCGCAAGTGCTTCCATTGACGCTAACATTCCCGTCAAACTTAACGCCATAAGAACGGCGTACGGTAGGCCTGCAATCCACAAAGGGAGCAACAAAAACAACGGCCACCAGCTGTGTTTATTGGATGGCGTCCAATGCGCAGCCGACCACCACATCGCCATAACAGCAATGGTTTGAACCACTGTAACCCAAGCAGACCCATCCAGCTTACCGCCTTGCTGTGTGACCATAAGACCAACTTGCAGTGTAAGTACAATAAGACCAGCGGTGAGCAACACACCTAAAGAGCTTCTACG
>NZ_JADDYG010000560.1:15333-16605 GCF_015163535.1 Vibrio sp. OPT46
ATCATAAGTGCAAGAACGGGAATGTCCCCCTCGCTCAAACTCATCGCCCGAACGCAGACAACAGCGAGTAAGGTCGTAACGAAAAATTGAAGTGTCGATAAAATCATAGCGCCTCCTGGCTTCCCCACCTACTTGGTAACTCAACGGCAAAAACTGGGATTGAAAGTCGTTGAGAGGGTCTAGATTCAAGCTTAGCTTGCGTTTGCTTCATGCTGTTTAAGGCTCATCAACCAACGACACTAAAGAACAGAAAATGTAATTCTTCAAAGTGAGTCGCTGGCAACACAAGGGTTAAGAACCGTTAGCAATATACAAGTCCAATGGTTTACCATTCCTTAGTAATCCAAAATAGACACTTTTGAGTATGGACCAATTTTTAGCGCAAATCTTTGCTGTAATTCACCAAATTCCAAAAGGAAAAGTCTCCACCTATGGGGAAATTGCCAAAATGGCCGGTTATCCGGGCTATGCGAGACATGTTGGTAAAGCACTGGGCAACTTACCAGAAGGCAGTAAACTCCCCTGGTTTAGAGTGGTAAATAGCCAAGGAAAAATATCTTTAAAAGGCAGAGATTTAGAGCGACAAAAAAAGAAATTAGAAGCAGAAGGGATTGAAGTATCGGAAGTTGGCAAAACTTCACTTAAAAAATACAAATGGCAGCCTTAAGCTGCCATTTTTTGTTCTCAGTGCGTCGTATTAACGTGTTCCAACTAGACGAATATCTAATTGGTGAGTTTGTGCTTCATCTGTAATAACACCGTTATGTGTGTCGCTGATAAAACGCAGCTTTCCATCTACCTCAATGCGAGCACGAACGCTGTAACGATGGTTTGGTTTGATTTCATTGCTGTCGTAACTCAACTCAAAAGAAAGAGGAACTTGCTTACCTTCTGTTTCGAATGTCTGTTTCGCCAACACTTTTGCTGGCGCATCCGCCAAGGACACATCTTCTAACGCAATAGTAACCACTGCGTTTGGTGGCAAGGCAATCCGCTCGCGATAAGCCACTGTACCTGTAATCGTCTTCATTGACGCTTCTGTAGATTCCATTTCTGTATTTTGAGAAGTTTGGCAACCCACTAACGCAGCCCCAAAGAGTAGAGAAGTAACAAGTAGTAGTGTTTTTTTCATATATTCCTCGAAAAGAGCATTAAACCGAAGCAATTATAGGTGTGGAATATAAAACTGTCTGCTTCCTGTCACTTTATTTGACAATAGTTTGACTGAGTTAGAATTTATCAAACAATTGATTTTGTTTCATAATTGGAACA
>NZ_JADDYG010000560.1:16615-21251 GCF_015163535.1 Vibrio sp. OPT46
CAGAAGTAACAAGTAGTAGTGTTTTTTTCATATATTCCTCGAAAAGAGTATTAAACCGAAGCAATTATAGGTCTGGAATATAAAACTGTCTGCTTCCTGTCACTTTATTTGACAATAGTTTGACTGAGTTAGAATTTATCAAACAATTGATTTTGTTTCATAATTGGAACAATACTATTTCTAAGTTACTCAATAGTTCTTAACTATGCCACTTCACAAGAGTGAGGCTGTTGAGGTAACTTGGAATGAAAGACAACGGTGAGGAGACACAATGAGTAAACCACTACGAGAATTGCTCAGCCTACTACAACTCGAAAAATTAGAAGAAGGCTTGTTTCGTGGCCAAAGTGAAAACCTAGGTTTGCCTCAAGTTTATGGCGGTCAAGTAATTGGGCAAGCGCTTTCTGCTGCGCGCTACACCGTTGAAGAAACACGCACGGTACACTCCTTCCATAGCTATTTTTTGTACCCTGGCGATCCAGAAAAACCTATTATTTATGATGTAGAAAATCTGAGAGATGGCCGTAGCTTTAGCACTAGACGCGTAAAGGCAATTCAAAATGGACGCCCTATTTTTTACCTAACCGCATCCTACCATGGCGATCAACCTGGGTTTGATCATCAAAAAGAAATGCCAGATATCCCTGGTCCAGAAAACTTTGCCTCAGAGAGTGAGCTCGCAAGCCATATTGCAGAATTTCTACCCAAACGCTTACGCAAAACATTTTGCGGGGAAAAGCCAATCGAAACTCGCCCCGTTACGGTTATCAACCCTTTGAAGCCCAAAAAAGCAGAACCCAAACAGTACCTTTGGATTCGTGCTAATGGTGAAATGCCAGAGAATCAGCTAATTCACCAGTACCTTCTGGCCTACGCATCCGATTGGGGATTCCTTGTAACAGCAATGCATCCACATGAAGTCTCATTAATGACGCCTAACTTTCAAGTGGCCACCATTGACCACTCTATCTGGTTCCATCGCCCGTTTAAGATGGATGAATGGCTTCTATATGCGATAGAGAGCCCAACGGCGAGCAATACTCGTGGGTTGGTCCGTGGCGAAATATACAACCAGCAAGGTCACTTAGTGGCGACCGCCGTGCAAGAAGGGGTGATGCGCTACACGAAATAGCTCGTGTTCGCTAGACGAAAAAAGGAGTGCTGTTCCGCACTCCTTTTTTAATGGGTATCAAACGATGATTAATTTGGTTGATACTTCATGTTAACAACCGACCATTCGTAAAGTGATTTCGGGTAACCATATTCGCCTTTCCCGTAAATGACATTTGGGTCGGCATAGAATCCACCTTTATTCGTTGCTAAAAATTCACGAACCCCACGACGGTAAGTAATCACAGGTGCTACTAACTCATACTCTACCTTTTCCATCTTCGAGTCATCAATTATTAAGAACCGAGTCATACGAATCGTGCTGCCGCTGGTGCAGTATCCTGGGTCATCATAGTCAATTGCTTCAAAAGGCTTGAGATCATCTTCGAACAGCTCTGATGTACATCCATCAAATCGAGCTAAGTGTACCCACGCTCCTTTTATTAGAGTTGGGTCATCGTTACCCACCGGCTTGAATGCAAGTAGTGCAATCTTACCTTTGCCGTATAATTTCAATTCTTCGTCCGTTGGCTCACGCACTGAACGAACGTTCATCAAACCAAACTCACTTTCTTCTAAGTTAGAAAACTCACGTGCATTTAGCGTGCTAAACAATACTGTTTGTTCAGTTTCAAGCAATGTATATTGATCCGCAACACCTTCATCTGCAAAGCTTAGATACAGCTGGACTTTCTTACTTTCCAACGCTTTGTAATCTCGAGATTCTCCTTCCGAAATGTCGAGAGAAATCCAACGTCTTTTTACTGGCGGGAGATCAAGTAACGTCAGCTCTTCCTTATCAACATCTAATGAAGCGACTCCTTTAATTGTTGAGCTGGATATTTGATAGCTGCGGTTTCCTATTGGTGTACCAAAGTCTAGCTTAACCTTTTTAAATGGTTCAAATTCCACCTTCATTGTAGAAGCACTTAAACCAGGGTGATTCGCTTTGTTAATAGTGCCATTTACGACGATTGTTTTAGCTTTGTAGTTGCGCCCAGTAAGGGTAACCTCTAATTGGTACGTGCCTGCATGCAGGATTTTCAAACGCCCTGTATCAGGAGAAACTAGCTCGACCACAGGGTCTTTTTGGTTAATAAGACGGTAACTTGCCTTCGCAATCCCACCACTCATCACTGGTGAGATAACACTACCAGCGGAGAATTCTACCGTTGGGTAAGTAACCGATACCGGGTTTGTGCCTTGTTTAATCGTGACCGAGAAACTACTTTCACCCGGATCCACTTTGTCGTCCCCCGCATCCGAAACAATAATTTTTGTGCTACCCGCGTTAAGAATTTGCATGGCACCCGTTTGGCTGTTTAAGGAAACCACATCTATTGCTGCGTTGTCTGCAAATCGGTACGTAACTTCCCCAACCGTACCAGAGATTTTCGGCGCAACAAATGTTTGGCCAACCTTCCAAATCTCTTCCACATCGGATTGAACTTCAATTCGGCTCGGCGCGCTCAAAATTGTCACGTAGACTTTTTGATCAGGACCAACGGTATAATTCGCGCTCTCTTTTCTGCGCACAGTTAGCGTCGCTTTACCCGCTTTATACACATGGAGACGTCCTTCACTAAAACCACCGACAACATCTGGTGCGGTGTTATCTACAATCTCAATTTGCTCGTCAGCACTCAAACCAAAATCACGGTGAAGATCAAAACTGTATTTGTTGCTGTATACAACGTCATAATCGTGCGTTGCCATCGGTTGGCCTTCAGCCTTTGCAACTTTGATGACGACATTAAATTGAATAGGTTGGTAGAACTCCCCACCATCGTCTTCAAACTTAAGGTCGTACTCACCCGCAGTCACTACCTCCAACTTGCCGTCAGTCATTCGTAAGCCATTAGGTAAGCTGCTAACTAGATTTACGTTACCTTTTTGCCCTTTAAACGCCAGAGGGATTGAAAGATTTGGTTGATAAGTAAGCGGCATTTCAATGTCTTTTATAACTGGATGAGGCGCGCGATTAACTTCAAGATCAAAACGAGTTTTGCTTGCAGGATAATTACGCATGTCATGCTCGTAAATTTCCACTTCAGCAGCACCAACACCTTTGATCAGTAATGCTTCACCATTTTCTGTTTTAGCAACAACGTCTTCACCACGAATGATTCTCAGCTCATAGTCACCGTAGGCGTTCGTCACCTTAGGGAAAATTCGTCCACCTTCCTCATAAGTTGTGACAATATCCGCTGCGCTGATTTCTTGACGCTTGCCTTGTTTTACATCCACAAAAAATTGCGCTGTTTGCTGTTTATCTAGAAACGCGTCGCTGTAAGTTGCAGTCGCTTCAACCGTTAATCGCCCAACATTATGAACAAGAAGCAAACCCGTTTCAGGGTCTAGCAACTCGGCCACCTTGCTGTCTGGTACGCTATTTATGATTTTGTAAGAAATACGTTGCGTTTGAGCTTTATCTAGACGCACTGGTTCTAACGTCAACCCTTCTCGATACTCGTCTTCAAGCAAAGCGAACTGTAATTGCCCCGGAGCTACTGCATGCAGTTTAACCGTAGCGCGAACTTGTTTCGGCAAGTAAAAGTCGTTACCTGAATCAGTAATCAGCACCGATGCCTGACCAACTGAACCTAATGAATATACCGACCCGTTCTCATCAACACGAATCAAGTTATGACCACTTTCTACCTCATAACTCAGTTCGCCTTTTTGGCCACGGACGATCAACGCTTTTCCTTCTGACTCAATCGCATTGAAATTCAGATCACTCACTGAAAGTTCAGTATTGATACCTCGCTCTACAGTCACAGAAAATCTTGCTTCAGAAGATTCATAAGCAGAGCTACTATCTGTAGCAAGAATAGTCGCCGTTCCTGGGCGCAGAATTTGTAGTATTCCTGAGTCATTAATTTTCACGACATTTGGCGGATTAGAATCAATGACTTGGTAAGATACCGACCCATGTACATTGCTCAGTTTTGCTTCAGTAACCGTTCCCACTCCTTCAAACTTCAATACCGTGTCTTCCACTTTTAATTGCGGACGGTTCTGCTTTGTTATCGTAGTTGGTGTCTTCGTATTGTTCGGCTTAGAGTCTCCCCCACCGCCACAGCCAGCAAGTAAAGCTGCGAGAAAAAGCAAATAGTAATTTCTGTTCATTTTTAGTAATACTTTGTTACATACAAGATGGGGCGATAATAATACGATGTTTTATTAATCACTATCCCCATTTTTGAGTACTTTATTACTTAAGTAATTGCTACTGTATTAATCCTAAAAACAAATAATCAAAAATAGCGACCAAATTACATGAAAACACAAAAAGCAAACGTTTAAATCAAACTCTTCCATTAATTTAGTAAAAATTAATATTCAATAAAATAAAACATGAAAAAGAAAGAGAAAAAATTGCGTTATTTTTTCTTTCGTTATGATGTATAGGATTAATGGACTGCAAAAACAAATGGTTAATGAAAAATAGAAGAGAGAATAAATATCGTTTATATTTATAAAAATCTGGTAGGAAATAGTTTTAAAAGCATAATCAAACTAC
>NZ_JADDYG010000560.1:21261-29099 GCF_015163535.1 Vibrio sp. OPT46
ATTATGATGTAAAGGATTAATGGACTGTAAAAACAAATGGTTAATGAAAAATAGAAGAGAGAATAAATATCGTTTATATTTATAAAAATCTGGTAGGAAATAGTTTTAAAAGCATAATCAAACTACCTTTTAACATTTAAAATACTAAAAGGTAGAATTAACATTAGATAGAATTCTTATAGGGCGAGTTATTTTAGGATTGGTAACTCTGTTGTGTATTTAATGGACTCCATAGCAAATGTTGAAGTCACATTAGATAGCCCTTTTACGCTATTAACTAACCGCTTATAGAATTCGTCAAAACACTTCATATCTTTGACTAGTACTTTCATCATGTAGTCATACTCGCCAGCCATACGATAAAACTCCATTACCTCAGGAAAGTCACTCACAGTTGTAACAAAATGGTGATACCAACCTTCGGAATGATCAATCGTTTTTAACTGAACAAATGCAATGAAAGATAGCTCGAGCTTTTCTGCACTTAACAACGCCACGCGTTTTTCGATGTAGCCCTCTTCTTCCAACCTTTTCAAGCGCTTCCAGCATGGTGTTGTAGTAAGATTGACTCGCTCAGCCACGTCATTTAATGACAAGGTGCTGTCGGTTTGTAGTAAAGCAAGCAGCTGCTTATCTATTCGATCTAAACTCATTTCTATAAAACCCATAAAATGCAGAAAATTTTTCTACAGATATCTTTATTAAGAGTAACAATAGCAAAGTTTTTCTCGGAAATTATAGATAAATTATCCCTATCTAATACTTATCTATCGATTTCCCAAGGAGAGACGCCATGTGTACTGACCACAATTGGATCAACAATGCAGTGCGTAAAATTGAAGCAGACTTCCAACGTTCTGCTGATACTCACTTATTTAAACTCGAACTACCTTCTCTTGATGGTATCGATATCTATCTAAAAGATGAGAGTACGCACCCTACAGGCTCTCTTAAGCATCGATTGGCGCGCTCATTATTTCTTTACGCTATTTGTAATGGATGGATTGGTCCTGAAACCACTGTAATCGAGGCGTCCTCAGGCAGCACTGCCGTTTCGGAAGCGTATTTTGCGCGTTTACTTGGCTTACCGTTCATTGCCGTCATGCCGAAAACCACTGCACGTAAAAAGATCGAACAAATTGAATTTTACGGTGGTAAAGCGCACCTTGTTGAACGATCAGATCAGATTTATGACGAGTCTCGACGCTTGGCTCAAGAACTAAATGGTCACTACATGGACCAGTTTACTTATGCTGAACGCGCTACTGACTGGCGCGGTAACAACAACATCGCGAACTCTATCTTTAGCCAAATGGAGTTAGAAGATCACCCGATTCCTAGCTGGGTAGTGATGAGTCCTGGAACAGGCGGCACATCCGCAACCATTGGCCGTTTTATTCGTTACCAAAAATACGACACCAAGCTTTGCGTGGTAGACCCTGAAAACTCAGTGTTTTACGACGCTTTCCAGTCAGGAAACCACTCATTGAAAGGTGATACTGGCAGCAAAATTGAAGGTATCGGTCGACCACGTGTCGAGCCAAGCTTTATTGCAGGTGTTATTGACGAGATGCGCAAAATTCCAGACGCTGCCAGTGTGGCAACCGCCCATTGGGTATCTCAGCTGATTGGGCGTAAAGTCGGCGCATCAACAGGCACCAATCTTTACGGTGTGCTGCAATTGGCTTGTGAGATGAAACAACGCTGTGAGAAGGGTTCCATCGTGACGCTTCTATGTGATTCTGGAGAGCGTTACCTAGATACGTATTATGACTTAACATGGGTAAAAGAGAACATCGGCGATATTCAACCTTACTTAGCTCAACTCGAAGTCATTCAAGCAAAAGGTTGCGTTGAGCCAGCTTGTTGCGGCTCAACTAACGCTTAACGTGCAAACTGGACTTTAAAAAAACAGCCCAACTTCATGCGGGCTGTTTTTATCGCTGGGTTTTACTTTTTCTGGCGCGCTTCAAACGCAGCCAATTGTTCTGGCGTTGCCGCTGGTTGATGATTTTGTTTCCATTCATCGTAAGTCATGCCGTAAACACGTTCGCGAGCGTCATCAATATCTAAATCCAAACCGAGATTTTCAGCCTCAGATTTATACCATTTGCTAAAGCAGTTGCGACAGAAGCCCGCAAGGATCATCAGGTCGATGTTTTGTACGTCTTTGTTGGCATCTAAATGCGCCAATAAACGGCGAAATGTCGCCGCGTCTAACTTATCTTGTTCTTCTTGAGTCAAGTTTTTGTATTTGAATTCAGCCACTTTCCTTTCCTTCTCTCTTATTTAACTAGCTTTCGTCACCATATCTAGTTAGTCGGTAGTCATGAGTAAGAAGTATGCTTTAGCGCAACAATTCCCATTCTAAAATCACTACCTTTGATAAAAGCTGATATGATAATTACCATCCATCCTATTGATTAAATTAACATTTAAACAAATCATTACAACGGTCTTTTACCAAGGTTATCGTCTAGTTATGAAAAACGCCATTCTATTATTGTCTGCCTTGACCATTAGCGTGCCAACTTTAGCTGCTCAAGAACAAGCTCATCAATCTTATTTTTATCTGGGTACTGGTAACGTTGGTTTTGATACACCGTACTTCGGCTCGGATAGAGACAATGAGTGGTCAACACCACATATCACAGTTGGCTGGGGTTACCATGTAAACCAATACCTCGCGTTTGAAGGGGTTCTGCGCTATTCACAAAATGAACTTAAGAACGATGCTCTAAAAACTGACTTAGATCTTCACTATTACCAAGCAGGTATGTCTGCTGTTGTAACAAGTGATAACTTAGGCGATACGCCGCTGTCACTGTTTGGTCGCGTAACTGCGCTTGGCACTCAAGCTGAAATGTATGTTCCAAACGAACAAAAAGTCACAGATGATTCAGGCGCGCTATTCAACATCGGTGCTGGTGTCCATTGGGATATGAGCAAAGATATCTGGTTACGCGCAGAGTACATTTATAATGTCGCAGATATGGGTTTTGAAGATTTTTACGACGGCTACGAAGGTGTACAAATCAGCCTAGGGAAACGCTTCTAATCGAACGCTTCCGAGCTAACTTTAAACCGATAAAGAGAAGCCGAGGTTATTACCTCGGCTTTTATGTTTTAACGTTTGATTTAAGGGTGCGCTATACGGCCCTTCGTATCATGGCTAATTGCTTTGTTTAACTCTGCTTCTACATGACCTGGTGCTTGTGTTTTCGCCGAAATCAATCGGTACATTGCCGGGATAACAAACAAGGTCACCAATGTCGCAAACCCCATCCCGAAAAAGATTACCGTACCCACGGCAATACGGCTCTCATAACCCGCCCCTGTCGATACTATCAACGGAATTGCGCCAGCAAGTGTGGTAAACGCAGTCATCAAGATTGGACGTAGACGTCGCGCAGCTGCATCAATGATCGCTTTTTCAAACTCAACGCCACGATCACGTAGCTGATTGGCAAATTCTACGATCAAAATACCGTTTTTCGTCACCATACCAATCAACATGATCATGCCAATCTGGCTATAAATGTTCATACCTTGGCCCATAATGACCAAACCAAGAAAGCCACCAAATACCCCCATCGGCACCGTAAACATGACCACTAACGGGTTTACGAAGCTTTCAAACTGAGCCGCCAACACGAGATACGCCACTAGCAGTGCCAATGCAAACACAACAGCAACACTCGCTTGGTTCTCTTTAAAGTCTTTCGACTCCCCCGAATAACTCACCGAAATGTCACCCGGTAAGTTGTCGATGGCTTCCTGGTCTAGGTAATTCAGCGCATCTCCTAATGTATAACCTTCCGACAGGTTGGCAGTAATAGTGATGGACTTCTGTTTGTTGTAGTGAGAAAGACGAATAGAGGCCGCCACTTCTTCAATTTTTGTGACCGCATCTAACGTCACTAGCTGACCGCTATTCGTGCGCAGATAAATCTGACTTAAATCTGCAGCATTATTAAAGCTATTTTCATCACCGCGAAGATACACATCGTACTCTTCGCCACGCTCAACATAAGTCGTTTCGCTTTTACCACCGAGCATGATTTCTAGGGTGTCAGAAATGTCTTGAACGCTGACTCCTAGCTCTGCGGCACGCTGTCGGTCAACTGTAACCAATAACTCAGGCGTTTTTTCCGAGTAATCTATCTCTGCTCCTTCCATCATTGGTGATTCTTCGGCTTTGTTCTTTAGCATTTCAGCCCAAACAACGAGCTCATCGTAATCAGAGCCGCCTAATACGAACTGAACTGGCTCACTCGAACCACCTTGGAAACCTGGCATAAATGGGAACACTCGAACATCTGGGATACCTGCCAATTCTTTCCGTACTTTGTTAAGGGCTTGCTGAGCCGTGATATCACGTTCGTTCCAATCTTCTAGAATCATGATCACAAAGCCTGTCTGGTCTCCTGCCTGGCCACCAAACGCTGGCGTTTGGATACTGAATGACTTCAGATAACCTTGCCCTAGTAATGGCATCAATCGGTCTTCGACAATATCCATATTGGCTGACATACGATTGTATGACGTAGCATCTGCACCGCGCACAAACGCGAATATCACACCGCGATCTTCTTGTGGGGTCAGCTGGGCCGGTACCTGATTCATCAAGAAATAGCTACCGCCCAAACAAGCTAGAATCACCAGCGGAGCAGCCCAACGTACTTTCAATGTGCCTTTCAATAATGCGCGATAGCCACTCTCAAGCTTGCTAAACAAGCGATCAACCGCTTCATTGAATCGATTTGGTTTTACATTCGCTTTCAAAATCTGACTACCTAATACAGGAGTCAGCGTCAGGGCAATCAAAGAGGAGAATATGACCGACATAGCCAGCAATACAGAAAACTCTGTAAATAGTAGACCTACCATACCATCCATAAAGGAGATCGGTAAGAACACCATCACCAGCACTAATGTTGTTGCTATAACAGCAAAACCAACCTCTCTTGTGCCTTTATATGCGGCGAGTAATGGCGATTCACCGCGTTCAATATGGTGGAAGATATTCTCTACAACCACAATTGCGTCATCCACCACCAAACCAATCGATAATATCAACGCCATCAAGGTGATCAAGTTGATAGAAAACCCAAAGTAGTACGCGGCAATGAACGAAGAAATCAGAGAAACAGGAACCGTAACCGCAGGAATTAAGGTTGCACGAGCTTGGCCGATGAAAATGTACAATACCAAAATCACCAAGCCGCCCGTGATAAATAGCGTGCTGTACACCTCTTCGATTGAACGCTCGATAAACACTGTCGCGTCGTAATCTATCGCAAGACGTGTACCTTCTGGTAAGAACTTCTGGATGTTATCGACTTCAGAACGAATCAGCTTAGCAACCTCTAACGGGTTTGCGTCTGACTGCGGTACCACACCAAGACTGATATTTACTACACCATCGCTTTTGAAGGTTGAGTTTTCGTTTTCTGCACCAATGAAGACATCTGCTACATCTTTTAAATAGATAGGTGTATTGTCGCTTGCGCGTTTAATGACAAGATATTGAAAATCTTCAGGCGTGTTATAAGTACGAGCCGTACGCACGGACATTACCGTTGAGTCGTTGCGAACTTCACCACCTGGGCTTTCTAGGTTCTCACTTCGCAAAGCTGATGTAATGTCCGAAGCTGTAACTGAACGTCCAGCCATTAGTTCTGGCTTAAGCTTCACGTACATGACCTTGTACAAACCACCGGAGAGATCAATGGAGCTAACCCCAGAGATCAGGCTAAAGCGGTCCATCAATACACGTTCGGCATAATCCGTTAATTGAGTACGGTCCATCTCTGCAGAACTGAGATTGATGTAGAGCGACGCCTCTCCCGAGCCATTGTTCTTATAAACAATAGGGTCATCCGCTTCATCAGGTAGCGAGCGCTGAGCACGAGCTACGGCATCACGCACGTCGCTCACACCTGTGTTGAGATCGTAACCTAGCTCAAACGTGATCGTGATACGCGACATGCTGTTACGAGTAGTGGAGCTAATTTCATCAACCCCACTGATCCCAGAAAGCTGGTCTTCCAAAACGGAGGTAATTTGGCTTTCAATAATAGTCGCCGATGCACCCTCATAACGCGTACTGATAGAAACGACTGGGCTTTCTATATCAGGCATTTCACGAACGGCTAATTTGGTGAATGACACAAAGCCAAACACACACAACAGCATGCTCAGAACCAACGCCGCGACAGGGCGTTTAACTGAAACGTCGGACAGTAACATTAGTTTTCTTCCTCATCCGATTCACTGTCATTGCGTGTCACATCCGTGGTGTTCGCTTTTAGTGGCGCGACAATTTCTTTCACTTCGACACCATCACGCATGTTAACAATGCCTTGAACCACAATCTTGTCACCAATCTCAACACCAGATTCGATCACCACCTCGTTACCAACACGAGCACCTAGCGACACTTCTTGACGAGTAGCTTTGTTGTTTTCATCAATTACATATACAAAACGTTTAGTTCCGGAGTATTCAAGCGCTTGAACAGGAATGATTGGCGCCTTAATAGCAGGAAATGCTAGTGAAGCGTTCATCAACATGCCCGGCTTCAATTGATTTTCTGGGTTATCAAACTCAATACGCACGCGAAGATTCAGTGTTTCGGCGCTGATACGCGTATCAATACCTGTGACTTGACCAGTAAAGATCTGGCTACCCCATGCACTGGTTTTAGCGATGACTTCCATACCAATAGAAAGCATCGATAAATAGCGCTCCGGTACTTGCAAATCCAGTTCCATGACGGAAAGATCATCCAACGTCAAAAGTTCAGTACCCGCACTGACCATTTTGCCGCGGCTAAAATCGATAAAACCAACAGTGCCAGAAAATGGAGCAGTAATATGGAGATCAGCTAAATTGGCTTGAGCAGCATCTAGCCTCGCTTGTGCTATTTCAACACTGGCTTTTTGTGCATCGATTTCAGTTTGAGTAATCGCATTCCGCTTAACCAAACGTTGGAACTCTTTTAACTTACGCTGTTCATCTTTTAGATACGCCTTTGCCTCAATCAAAGCGGCTTGAGCCTTATCGTCATCTAACTTAATTAATAACTGGTCTTGCTGAACATTTTGATTCGCTTTAACAGCGATTTGATTCACTTTGCCGGCGACTTCCGATGCGACAACCACAGACTCCGCTGCCTTTAATTTGCCGATAAGAGTTAAGGATTGATTGATCTCGTGCGTTTCTACTTGTTCAGTCACAACAGTAACCGCTGAGCCTCCTCGCATCGCAGCGCAAACCGATGGAGAACTCAGTAATATAGAAAGCGTTAAAACAGATAACGATAACGTGGCTTTCATGCTCATGATATTGACTTCTAAACGAATAAACTTATGTCATTAAACTGCTTACAGTTTATCAGTAGATACGGTGTTTAACGTCAAGTAGTGTAAATTCAAGTAAAAAGTGCGCTTCTCTTCTGTTCAAAGGACAAACAAAACGCTGACTTTCTACCATCTTTGCCCAAAAAGACAGCATTCAACGTAAAAACGTAAGAAAAACGCTTTACAGCCTGAGCGAGTTTGCTATGATTCGCTCCGCACTTGGGAGATGAGTTGGGAAAACATCTTACTAAGTATAAAAATCCTCTGGAGGGGTTCCCGAGTGGCCAAAGGGAGCAGACTGTAAATCTGCCGGCACTGCCTTCGATGGTTCGAATCCGTCCCCCTCCACCATATTCTTTCTTATGTTTTTTCCTTAAAACGTGAGAACAACTTGGAAGCTAGGTTGGGAAACTAACTTTTAAGTATAAAAATACCCTGGAGGGGTTCCCGAGTGGCCAAAGGGAGCAGACTGTA
>NZ_JADDYG010000561.1:0-234 GCF_015163535.1 Vibrio sp. OPT46
TCTGCCATATGAACAGCTTCAATGTCGTCAGATGCAATCCACGTAGGCAAAACGTTAAACCCGAACAGCTTAAATAATGGGCTGGTTTGATGCGTATCTAAGGTGACTGTATTTTTATCCAGTAGTCGTTCATTTGCCCACTCTTTTGCTGAACTCACACTTCCAGAATGTAATGGCTCTGCCGTCGTTGGCGTTTCCATTAGTTGTTTCTGGTTTCGTCTGTATTCGACCAAG
>NZ_JADDYG010000562.1:0-316 GCF_015163535.1 Vibrio sp. OPT46
TGACATAAGCTCTTCTAATAATAGTTATTACATTTTTTAACGACTTCTACGTATACAATGCAATTCAACGAGTGACAAATAATAAAATTTTGCCATTCAACTATTTTTGTTTGTTAAGTGGCTGTTTTTGATTGGATTTGCAGATTATATGATGGTGTATTGGTTGTGTTACAAACTTAATTTCCATTTTTGCCTATGGACTTCTTTATCGTAAGTTACTGAAAAATGTCGTTAATGCGAGCGATGTATAATCATACTTTTATAGATAAACTGAATATCAATGACTCAACTTTGGCTTAATGCTAGGATAAAAACA
>NZ_JADDYG010000563.1:0-270 GCF_015163535.1 Vibrio sp. OPT46
TGTCGGTGCGGCAAGGGTTTGGTTAAGTAGCCAAGATGTAAAAAAAGCCAATATTATTGCAGAAAAATTTGGCGCAATGCCAGATATCGGAGTGTAGATAATGGAAATTGAACCGCTAGAAATTTTCTCTGATGGTCAAATGCCCGAGACATACAAAAAGCTTCAAGATTTGAATGTGTTCGGAAAGCTTAACTCACAGTTTCATAACTCGTTTGGGGTACAGGATGTCATTAAACTAGATCAAATTGAACAGCTAGATGATGCGGATAA
>NZ_JADDYG010000057.1:0-432 GCF_015163535.1 Vibrio sp. OPT46
TGGTGGTTCTTTTTAGGGAGTCAACTAGGGCTTTACATCTACTATGCTGTAAACAGGCTTTTGAAGACAATGAACCTCGATTAAGACAATAAAAAAAAAGGGCCATTATCTTTTCAGAAAAATGGCCCTTATACATCAATCAATGCTTTCAACAAATCCCTCTATTAGCTCGGATGTATTCGATTGTGCACCACCAGCGAATCCAGTTGAGCTATTTAATGAAGGTAAGATTTCTTTTATAAGGTTCAATATTGACAGTCGAGTTAAAGTGTAGGAGGTCATATCTTTAACTCTTTTTGCTTCCATCTCCTGGGCGGGATTATTGATCTCCATCTCCTTATTGGCCGTTTTTATTTTCTCTTTTAACAGCCCTAGTTGCTTGATCTTAGAAAACTTTAATTCGTTATTAACAGTAAACCCTAAAGTGGCGTT
>NZ_JADDYG010000564.1:0-752 GCF_015163535.1 Vibrio sp. OPT46
AGGTCCGTGGACGGCCCCAAGGAGGAAATATAGAGTTTTTCCCAACCAATGCTCAAAACATAAAACTACAAGCAAAGATCTCAAACCCTCCTGGGAGGATTAAGATTTGTAGTAATTCTGGAGCGAAGTTATATGATTACCGTCAGTGCTAACAAACGCTATCAAATAGGTAGCTCTTTAATTGAATTAATGATTAGTTCTTTAATTGGGTTAATTGTTCTTAGTGTAGTGGGCTCTATATTCTTGAGTTTACAAAAAACAGCAAAAGAAAAAAGCTTAGAGCTAAATTTATTGCAAAGTCTTAATATCACTTTATCTGTTATGAAAGAAGATATTCAAAGGGCTGGTTATGATGGTGGTCATGGTATGTCTCTTAAATTATCCGGAGCCTTGGAAACAATTACAATCAGTGGTGCATCTTCTATTGGTTTTGTTTATTTTAGAGATGACTCTCCGCTAAATAAAAACTATAGAAATATTAAGTATGAGAAGCGAGATAGCAAACTTGTAATCTGTGAAAATGGCGTAGTATCCCAAGCCAAAATACTGTCTTTTGATGGTGTGGATTTTTGTCGTTCTTTATTTGATGAAGATATTTTTCAAGTGACGAGTTTTACAGTAAATTCTGATGTCGTAACGAATGGCACAAATATTAGCGCTGTAACGGATGTTACTTTGGCTTTACAAACTGTAGATGGCGTAATTAATCAAGTTGCAGAGTTTTCAATTAAGCAAAGGAATTGGCAATGAGA
>NZ_JADDYG010000564.1:808-1635 GCF_015163535.1 Vibrio sp. OPT46
TCTAAATTTGGATGTTCTGGGTACACGACGTTGTTAGTAACATCCATACTATTATTGTTTGCTTTGATTACATCTCTCGCATCATCAAAGGGAGTATTTTTTCAATTAAAAGTGGCTCAGAATGAACTAAAAGCTCGACAAGAACATTGGAAGGCTGAAGGAGGACTGGAATGTGCTTTTGCACAAATAAAGGAGAAGATGTTAGTTCTTCCTCCTTCCGGAACAATTACTTTACTAGGCTGTACAGTATCTACTACGATAAAAAAACTCAGCGATTATGAATATTTGGTTACATCTAAAGAGGGAAATACAAATTTAAGTAAAGTGATAATTTCGACAGGGAACGGCCTTGGTGCTGTACTAAAAACGAGTGCGTCGGTAGAGCTTACTGGCTCAATGCACTTTGTCCCTAAAGCAAAAGGTTTGTCGTCTGACAGTGAGTGTACATCTATTATTGCTGGTGGAACCGTGAGTTATGTAGCAAGTGTAAGTGGTTCTGATGAGCACTTTCTGACGGTGGACAGTTCAGTCAGTAGTCATGCTACTGGGATTTTAGGGGCTCCTAGCTTTACTTGTAAGAATTCGCACAAATCCAATTTATTTGAAGAAACCAAACGTCCAACCTACCTAGCTACTACTAGCACTTCGAATAAAAATGAAGATATCAAAGAAAATGTTGCAAATATTTCGGTTTTCAAAGACTTATTCACTATGGATTTCAACGCAGTTAACGTAGCAAAACTCAAAAACGAGATTAAAGCGGATCCTGTTGGCGTTGTAATTGCTAGCGGTAAGACACCTAAAGGTTGGGTTAAGTCATGCCATAC
>NZ_JADDYG010000564.1:1693-3050 GCF_015163535.1 Vibrio sp. OPT46
TAAGTTAGCTAATGCTTACGCTGCTGGAAAACGAAGGTTTTGGGTCGATGGCAGTTGCGCAATATCAGGAAACATTTTTGGTTCTACTACTCAGCCTGTAGATAATGCTATTCAGCTTATTATTTATGATGGTGTTCTCTACAGTCAAAGTATGAGTTATTTTGATGGACTTCTTTACCAATACCTTTCAAAGCCAACTGTGTTGGATGTTAAAGAAATATGGATTGATCTTTTTGATTCTAAAAATGATATAGGTGTAATCCCTACTTCTTTTCACAAGCATGATATTAATAATGACTTTAATAAATATGCTTTTTTGCTAGATGGTTCATTGAAGCTTGATGGCGGGATAGGGTTAGATGCAGAAGATAGAACTATAAAATTAAATGGATCTTTGATACCTGCCTACAATGGTGGAAAGAGCGGCAAGTACATTGAGAAACTAAAGTGGCAGCGAGGCTCCTGGAATGATCTCTAAACAAAAAGGTTTTAACCTTCTTGAAGTTCTAATTTCTTTTCTACTTATCGGTGTTGGGGCTCTAGGTTTAACTAAGCTAAACGTGTATCTAGAACGCGAATCCGAATATGCCATAAAAAGTATTGAAGCACTGCGTCTAACAGAGAACCAGCTTGAATGGTTCCGAACGCGTGGTGCTTCGGATGCGCTTTCTACGATTTCTACTGCCAGTTTTGCCTCTATCGTGACAGGATCTTCCGCCACTGGAGCGTACACGGTGGAGTGGGATGTGCCACCTGCTACTGTATCAGGTTCACTAAAGACGATCATCATCACAACAAGTTGGGAAGATAGAATGGGGCAGACGCAATCCGTTCAGCTGAAAACTATGATTTCACAGTACAGTGAATTCGAAAACTAAGTTCAATTGCATGCATGGGCTGAGACAAATGCGGGTGTAATTCCTGTTTGATACCGGATTTGTCACGGTTAATAAATGGTTTTTGAACTGTTAATCGAGTTGATGTGCTACTGTTTTTATTATGTTTAATTGAAGTGGTGTTTTTGCAAAATATGTCTCCAATTATGAAAAAAAATCTAGAACCTTGTGCTTTCTCCATTAGTGTTTACTAGAATACTCGTTGGATAGTAGGTCGTTATAATTATTCAAATAGGCCTTGGCACCAACATCATTCACTATGGAGTTACCATGAGTAACCAAGCTGTAAATAAGGCACCATCATCGAAGCCGAGCGGGATGGAGCGCTTTTTAAACTTTATCGAGAGGACAGGTAACAAAATTCCTGATCCTGCGATTTTGTTCTTCTGGGCATTGATCATTACTTGGGCGGCGTCAGCACTTTTGTCGAATGTATCATTCGATCTTCCAAACCCTCGAAC
>NZ_JADDYG010000565.1:0-364 GCF_015163535.1 Vibrio sp. OPT46
CGATGATCGACCGTATCAATCAATACGGTTTTCTCTTCACGAATTAGATAACTGTTGTAGCTGGTACCTTTTGTCATTTTGTATTCTGTACCGTGGAAATCTTGGACTTCCCAATCGCGTTGACCTACCCAGTGGATGTTGTTTTTTACGTGAATTGTCATAATTACTACCTTGAATGACGGGATAAACAAAACTAATTTCTTCTTGTATTGCACTGGGCATGCCAACTTTTAATTGCCATATATTTCAATATCTTAATTGAAATCCAACTTTAACAAGTGTCATTTAGACACAGTTGAAAATTGTCATTAAGACACTACAATAGTCATATTGACACAATCGGTATTGGCTATGACTTCTTTAA
>NZ_JADDYG010000566.1:0-319 GCF_015163535.1 Vibrio sp. OPT46
TCACGCTAACTAAAGATGGTCTTGTTCTGAAAAGTGCCGATCACGAATTGACGTTTACACTACGTGACTGGGTAAACTAATCCCAACTAAGTAAACCAAATAGTATTTTGAAAGCAGCCAGACGGCTGCTTTTTTTATGTCCACGAGTCATTGGTCGTGCATGCCAAAGTCATTTAAGTGACAAACTTTCTTTCTCTTTTGCCCTCAATTCCATGCTTTAAACATCAATTTTGCTCTGTAAAACAACCTATTCATATCTCTGGGGACAATAATTTTCAATTACTTGAAAGAATATCCTCAAACAAACGGTCCGCTCCTA
>NZ_JADDYG010000567.1:0-673 GCF_015163535.1 Vibrio sp. OPT46
CCGGGCCACTCTGAAAGACGCTCCATATCCACAGTGAAGTTCGATATTAATGGGTTGTTTAATTTTCCTTGGGGTGTCCAACAATCAGACTGAGTGATCGTATTTTGAAAATCTACGATTAAATCGATACCTTGATTCGATTCAATGAACTCCTGGAAGGTATTCGTTTCTACCTTAAACCCCTCTCCACTTTTGACTTTATCTAAAAGTGAACTTAGGTTTCCATTTAAACTAAAGCTCGCAATGAGAGAGTTCTCATAACCATTTTCATGAGTCACATCCCAATCTTGCTGTTTCAAATGGTGAAGGGTGTAATAGGTATTGGCCATGCCTTGAGGCACTAGTTTTAAGGTATCTACCATCTCATTTGCTAATGGATGATCAAGGCTTAACTCTTTACCTTTAATTGAACCATTAGAAAACTCACCGTGTTCCATTAGGTTGTCTACAATACGCTCTCTATCTCGGGTAATGATATAGCTATAAACCATAATTTTAGACCTTGTTATTTATCCGCAAATGACATATTTACTATATTCCATAATCTTTATAAATTCGATTTATTTCAACTCGCGCGTGTGTTAATGTGGTATTTATACTGTGTAATTATCCTTCAGGTACAGCTCATGAAAATCTCAAATTGGCCATCACTCATTAAATGGATTATCTCTGT
>NZ_JADDYG010000568.1:0-404 GCF_015163535.1 Vibrio sp. OPT46
AGCAATGACAGCTGGATCACAACCAAAGTAAAGTCAGCTTTGCTTACTGATTCTGAGCTTAATGGTGTTAAGGTTAAAGTGATCACCGAAGATGGCGATGTTTTTCTGTTTGGTTATGTCACACCAGAGCAAGGCGATCGAGCGACAGAAATCGCACGTAACATCTCAGGCGTAAAACAAGTCATTAAAGGGTTCCAATACGGCGAAATGGAGCCTGTTGAAGTGGACTTACCGAGTGACGGTGTACAAACAATAGAAAGTGAGGCAAGTACAGAAAGTGAAAAGAACGTCGAAGTCTTTACGATTAGTGAGTAATTTCCAAAGTCTGGCTTGAAATCATCTTCAACAAGTTAAAAAGAAAAAAGCAGCGTAACGCTGCTTTTTTATTATTTAATCACTCTTAA
>NZ_JADDYG010000569.1:0-6509 GCF_015163535.1 Vibrio sp. OPT46
TCGCTGGCAACAACAAAGTTGAGGGCGAGGTCGAGTTTTCAGGCGGTCTATCTGGTGAACTAGGTTTGGGCGAAGGTAAAAAAGTGACGGTAGATACTATTGACGTAACCTCAGTCGGTGGCGCACAAGAATCTGTTGCAATCATCGATGCGGCACTGAAATACGTAGACAGCCACCGCGCAGAGCTGGGTGCATTCCAGAACCGTTTCAACCATGCAATCAGCAACTTGGACAACATTAACGAGAATGTGAACGCGTCGAAGAGCCGTATCAAAGATACAGATTTCGCGAAAGAAACGACGGCAATGACCAAATCACAAATTCTATCGCAAGCGTCAAGCTCAATCCTTGCGCAAGCGAAACAAGCGCCAAACTCAGCGCTAAGTCTGCTAGGTTAATTTCAAACCTAAGACGAGAACCTCATTGGCTCGTGGTGAGAGATGAGCGAGTAAACCCAGCTTCGGCTGGGTTTTTTTCTGCCTTTAAAAGAGCGAAGGTATTCATCAACGGCAATATTAGAGCTTTATCACACTTCAGTAAGCCAAAGAAAATAATCGCAAAAAATTGAAAATTTCTCCTAAAGGATATGCATACGTCGCCGTTAAAGGGACTGAGAGAAATGAGATGTACCTAAGTGAGGTGAGAGACACGACGGTACATTCACTAAAGCCTTAAGGAGATCAATTATGGCGATTAACGTTAATACTAACGTTTCTGCGATGACTGCACAGCGTTACCTGAACCAGGCAGCTGACGGTCAACAAAAATCTATGGAGCGTTTGTCTTCGGGTTACAAAATCAATAGCGCGAAAGACGATGCTGCAGGTCTACAGATTTCAAACCGTTTGAATGCACAAAGCCGTGGCCTAGATATGGCAGTGAAAAACGCAAACGACGGTATTTCTATTGCACAGGTTGCTGAAGGTGCAATGAATGAATCTACCAACATCCTACAACGTATGCGTGATCTTTCGCTTCAATCGGCGAACGGCTCTAACTCAAAAGCAGAACGTGTAGCGATCCAAGAAGAAGTAACAGCGCTAAACGACGAGCTAAACCGTATTGCTGAAACTACCTCTTTCGGTGGTAACAAGCTTCTAAACGGTACTTACGGTACTCAATCTTTCCAAATCGGTGCGGACTCAGGTGAAGCAGTGATGCTTTCTATGGGTAACCTACGCTCAGACACTTCAGCAATGGGTGGTAAGAGCTACGCAGCAGAAGAGGGTAAAGACGCATCTTGGACTGTTGGTGAGAAAACAGAGTTCAAAATGAGCTACACCAACAAGCAGGGTGAAGAGAAAGAGCTATCAATCAGCGCTAAGCAAGGCGATGATATTGAACAGCTAGCGACATACATCAACGGTCAAAACGATGATGTAAAAGCCTCTGTTGGCGAAGATGGCAAACTACAAGTATTTGCTTCTTCTCAAAAAGTTGAAGGTGATGTTGAGTTTTCTGGCAACCTAGCAGACGAGATCGGCTTTGGTGGTCCGAAAGACGTAACAGTGAAAGACATCGACGTAACCACAGTAGCTGGCTCTCAAGAAGCAGTAGCGGTTATCGACGGCGCTCTTAAGTCCGTAGACAGCCAACGAGCTTCACTCGGTGCTTTCCAAAACCGCTTCAACCACGCAATCAGCAACCTAGACAACATTAACGAGAACGTTAACGCGTCTAAAAGCCGTATTAAAGATACTGATTACGCGAAGGAAACCACTGCGATGACTAAGTCGCAAATTCTTCAGCAAGCAAGTACTTCAATCCTGGCTCAAGCGAAGCAGTCTCCATCTGCAGCGCTAAGCTTGTTGGGCTAAGTGGTAAACCCAGCCTGAGGTCAACACCTTAGTGCTGGGGCACCAAAGCGATAGATTCTATCGTTAGCCCATAAGGTGGAAGGGAGATTGTAATGGATATATCCTCCTACGCATCGAACATCCAGCCTTACGGCACGCCAAATGGCACAAAGTTTGCAAATAAAAATGGCAATGATATAGGCACGTCTAGCCCAGCAAATTCAAATGGTGAGATTTCGCCGCAAAAAGCGAAAAACACCGAATACGACTTCTCTGTTCAAGCTGCGATCGAGATGGCTGAAAGCCGTCAAGAACTGAACAAAGAAGAACGTGAAAAATTGGTCGCACAAATGAATGAATTTGTAACGTCCATAAACAAAGGAGTCGCATTTCGAGTGGATGAAGAATCCGGACGAGATGTGGTGACGATTTATGAAGCCAATACCGGTGACGTGATTCGTCAAATTCCTGATGAAGAAATGCTAGTGGTATTGCGTCGCCTAGCTGAGCACACAGCCAACAGCGGGTTGTTGACTGAAAAAGTGTAAGTCGTTTTTAGAGGTGATTTGATGAGTTTAGGCCCTTTGGGGATGTCTGGCGGCATGGATATTAATTCCATGGTCAGCAAAATTGTGGATGCCGAACGCGTACCAAAGCAGCAACGCATCGACAACGAACGCACGACAATTAATGCCAGTATCAGTGCTTACGGACGACTCAGAGAATCATTGGATACGATGAAAAATCTCATGGCGAACTTTCGTCAGGAGAAAGCATTTGCCGTTCGCACCGTCGAAACGACCAATGACAATATCGTATCTGCCACGGCAACCACAGATGCTATCGCTGGCAAATATGCTATCGATGTGTTGCAGCTTGCTCAGAGCCATAAAGTCGCTTCTGACGTATTGCCAGAAGACGCAAAATTTGGCCCTGGTAAGCTGCAGATTTCGCTTGGTGATGAGCGTTTTAATATCGATGTTCGTTCCCGATCTAAGCTCATCGATGTCGTACGTGGCATCAATGGCGCTAAAGATAACCCTGGCGTTCGTGCATCTCTTATTAACGACGTCGAAGGTCCACGCCTTATCCTTGCTTCTAACCTCTCTGGTAAGGATCATCAAATCAGAGTCAGTGTGGAGGCAGAAAAAGGCAACCCTCTTAAATATTTCGAATACCAAACACTTGAAGACCGCGTCAACGCGCTTGAAGAAGCTCGTTCAGCGGCGGAAGATGTCTTAGGTCCTCTTAAATTTCCGGAACAACCAGCAGAAGAGCTGGATGCAAACGGCAATCCTCTACCTCCAGAAGAGCAAAAAGCGGCAGACGATGTACAAGATGATGCATCGCAAGCGCCAATCTCTGCGGCGGGTGCAGAAGCAGCCAAAGCTGGTCAAGAAGCCATTGATGAAGCCAACCGACGCGCGAGTTTACGCCCTGAAGACAGAATTCCAGGGTGGACAGAAACTGCGTCAGGTACTTTGTTGGACTCTTATGAAGAACCAGAGCTCGAACTCGACGAAAAGGCAATAGAGAAGGCACCAGATGTACCAGGCTGGAATAATGCCGCATCGGGCACCCTAACCGATTCTTACGTTACGACGAAAGAGGCTAAGCAGCTTCTTGAGCAAGAAAAAGCGGAAATCGAGCAAAAAATTGCGAGTGAAAAGCAAGCGTTAGACGAAAAAGTGGCACGTGGTGAACTTTCCGAAGCGCAAGCTAAGCAAATTCATCGCGCTAAACTTGATCCTCAAGAACGTGAGCGTCTGGAAAAAATTGATGAAGCAGAAGCGAAAATCGCAAAGGCACAATCTGCTTTTGAAGAATACCTTGGAATGACAGAAGTACAAGCAGGGCAAGATTCAGAAGTTCTGCTTGATGGAGTGGCAAAGCTATCTAGCCACAACAATGTGATTGAAGATGCGATCGAAGGTGTTGATTTAACGCTAAAAGGCAAATCAGAACCGAATAAACCGCCTGCTGAAATTGGTGTCGAGTACGACCGTCAAAGTGTACGCAACGATATCGAAAACTTTGTGGCAGCGTATAACTCGTTTTATCAAACCTCCCAAGCGTTGGCGAGTGTGGATCCGGTAACTGGCCAAAAAGGGCCGTTGTCAGGTGACAGCACCGTACGCAGTGCAGATTCACGATTAAAATCGGTCTTTTCTACTCGAATCGATAAAGCACCTGAAAACCTAAAGTCCTTAACAGAATTTGGCATTACGACCACACGTCAAGGCACCCTAGAAATCAACTATGACATGCTAGACCGCCAGTTGAACAATAACTTCAACGAGTTAGAAAAGTTCTTCGGTGGCAACACAGGTTTTGCTAAACGAGTAGAAGATGCGATTCACGGTATCACAGGTATTACAGGCAGTATTCGTACTCGAGAAAAAAGTCTCACAGAACAAAACTACCGTTTGAGTGACGATCAAGCGGCATTAGATCGCCGCATGGAAAGCCTAGAGAAGCGTACTCATGCGAAGTTTACCGCGATGCAAGATGCGACCGGTAAAATGCAAGGCCAGTTAGGCGCTTTGATGAGTGCGTTGGGTTAATAAATGCAAAAAGAACTCATGGAAATTAGTGATATAGATCAACTAATTACGCAAGAATTAGAAAAAATTGATTTTAATGCTGAAGAAATTCTTCGCTTGGTCGATATCAGGGAACGGTTATTGCAAAACCTGTTACCAATTATTCATCAAAATCCTTTGGTTAAGCAGGATGCAGAGTGGCAAGCATTGCTAACTCGTACCAAAAGAATTGTCGAGCTGATGCAATCGGAAACGTCAAAGGTCGGAAAAGAGCTCCATAAGTTTCGTTATGGCCAGCGTTCACTTCAGCAGTACAAAAAATTTATTTAAAAGAGGATTACTATGCGCGGTTCTTTGCAAGCATACAAAAAGGTATCAGTCGACAGCCAGCTTAGCGCGGCTTCTCCGCACAAAGTCATTCAAATGCTTATGGCTGGTGCGATTGAGCGCCTTATTCAAGGTAAAGCAGCCATGCAAGCAGGCAATATTCCAGCAAAAGGTGAGCGCTTAGGTAAAGCGTTAGACATCATTATCGCGCTACGCAGCTGTCTATCTATGGATGACGGTGGTGATATTGCTTCAAACTTAGATTCACTGTATGAGTTTATGATCACGCAAATTTCTGCTGCTAACCATCAAAATGAGCCTCAGCTGATCGACGACGTTATCGACATTATCCGTGAGATCAAGTCCGCTTGGGACCAAATCCCAACAGAGTTTCATAATCTTACCGCTGCTGAAGTTGGTATTTAATAGTCAAAACAATGCGTTAAGATACTAGACGAATATATTTGTCAATTGCGCAACGAGTTGTGTAGCAAAGTTTCTATCAAGCTCACACCTCTCCATTGCTTGGTTGCCTTATTTTTATATTCAAATAAAATAGAAGCCATTAGTAGCCCTAATGGCTTTTTTGTTGCTGATTTTCCTATTTTGTCTATCGTAAATTGAGTGTGGTGGTTCTGCCTTCTTTAGCACCCAATTGCGCAAATCAAGGTTTGGCCGCAACGCACCTAAAATAAAGGCAATCATTCTTACTTATGCATGGTTTGGCAAAGCTGCTTGTAATTGATGATGACGCATCAAGTCGTTTAAATTTAAGCAATATATTGGAATTTGTTGGAGAAAATTGCGAAGCGGTCAGTTCTGATCAGCTCAGCGATGTTGATTGGTCTAGCGTATGGTCGTGCTGTATTGTTGGTAATATTCCAGCAGGTCAAGCGGCGAGTACGGTTATCTCTCATTTAAACAGCGCTTACCACATCCCTCTTCTAGTCATGGGCCGTTTTCCTTTGCCTGTTGATGATCTTCCAAATTTTGTTGGTGAACTAGAGCTGCCGCTTAATTACCCACAGCTTAGTGAAGCGTTACGCCACTGCAAAGATTTTCTGGGGCGAAAAGGAGTGAATGTTGTTGCTAGTGCACGCAAAAACACGCTTTTTCGCAGCTTAGTTGGTCAAAGTAGAGGTATTCAAGAAGTTCGACACCTGATTGAGCAAGTATCAAACACGGAAGCAAACGTGTTGATCTTAGGTGAGTCCGGTACGGGTAAGGAAGTTGTTGCGCGTAACATCCACTATCACTCTTCATACCGCGATGGCGCATTTGTACCTATTAACTGTGGTGCAATACCGCCTGAGCTCCTAGAAAGCGAATTATTTGGTCACGAAAAAGGCGCGTTTACTGGTGCGTTAACTGCCCGTAAAGGTCGATTTGAGCTCGCAGATGGTGGCACTATCTTTCTTGATGAGATTGGCGATATGCCAATGTCGATGCAAGTAAAGTTGCTTCGTGTATTGCAAGAACGCTGCTTTGAACGTGTAGGTGGCAATAGTACCATCAAGGTAAATGTTCGAGTTGTGGCGGCGACACACCGTAATCTAGAAAATATGATTGAAGAAGGTACGTTCCGAGAAGACTTGTTCTATCGTCTGAACGTGTTTCCAATTGAGATGCCAGCGCTGAAAGAGCGCAAACAAGATATACCATTGCTGCTGCAAGAACTGATGACACGTTTAGAGGCGGAGGGCGGACAACCTATCTGTTTTACACCTCGTGCAATCAACTCACTGATGGAGCATAACTGGCCGGGCAACGTACGCGAGTTGGCTAATCTTGTTGAGCGAATGATTATTCTGTATCCAAATAGCTTAGTGGATGTAAACCATCT
>NZ_JADDYG010000569.1:6633-10195 GCF_015163535.1 Vibrio sp. OPT46
TATCTTCTCTGAAGATTTTAGCTTTGAAGATCAAGACGACCTTGATCACAGCATGAACGCCCCGCAAGCGCTGCCACCGGAAGGGGTTAATTTGAAAGAGCTGCTGGCTGATTTAGAAGTTAATATGATCAGCCAAGCATTAGAAGCGCAGGGTGGCGTTGTAGCAAGAGCGGCCGATATGCTGGGTATGCGACGTACTACGCTGGTGGAAAAAATGCGTAAGTACAACTTACAGCGCTAGGTAAAGTGAAGTTTTAAGACGATATCTGAATTATCACTTGTGCTAGTTAACATCGTTTTTCTGGCATCCAAAACCGTTATCTCTGAGTGTCAACTTATTGTCGATAGCTTAACGTCCTGATAAATATAAAAAATAGCTTGGTACGCTAATTGCTTACCAAGCTATTTTAGTTTTAGCGGCGATATTTCGACAGGCAGTAATGGATAACAACACCAATCAATCCCATTTAGATTCCGTAGAGAATCAGGTTGAGCGCTACAAACAGGTGCTCGATGTGATGCCTGCTGGAGTGATTTTGCTCGATACGTACGGAGTAGTGCGTGAAGCAAATCCAGAAGCGCACCGAATTCTTGAGATTCCACTGGTTAACGAAAAATGGTTCAACGTTATCCAGGCGGTGTTTGACCCACGTGAAGATGATGGCCATGAAGTTTCATTACGTAATGGCCGTAAAGTTCGACTCGCCATCTCGGCGTCCACAACAGGTCAATTGATCCTGATTACCGATTTAACCGAAACCCGTTTACTTCAAGCTCGTGTCAGTGATTTACAGCGCTTGTCGTCGTTAGGACGTATGGTTGCGTCGCTTGCTCACCAAGTAAGAACGCCGCTGTCGAGCGCTATGTTATATGCATCCAATTTGGGAGCGCCAAATCTTCCTCCAGCGACAAAAGATCGCTTCCAAACCAAATTAATGGATCGACTGCACGATTTGGAAAAGCAGGTTAATGATATGCTGCTTTTTGCTAAAGGTGGTGATAATAAAGTCATTAAGCCATTCACGATTGCCCAGTTGGTAGCGGAATACCAGCCGATGGTCGAAACCGCGCTAAAAAACAACAGTATTGATTACTGCCTAGAAGTGGAAGAAGAACAAACTGAGCTACTAGGCAATGCGAACGCCATTGCATCCGCATTAAGTAATCTGGTCATGAATGCGATTCAAATGTCTGGTAAAGAATCGCAAGTCGATATTTTTTTCCGCCCGGTAAATGGTGAGTTACGCATTTCTGTGCAAGACAGCGGACCGGGTGTGCCCGAAGAACTGCAAGCCAAAATCATGGAGCCATTTTTTACCACACGTTCTCAAGGAACTGGATTAGGGTTGGCAGTTGTTCAAATGGTTTGCCGTGCCCATGACGGTCGATTGGAGCTTATTTCAGAGCAGGGTGATGGAGCCTGCTTCACCATGTGCATTCCGCTAGAGCGAGTGCAAACAGAAGCGCAATAAGCGGCTTTTGGTAATAACAATTTCTGGAGAATCATAATGGCGCAAAGCAAAGTGCTGATCGTAGAAGACGATGAAGGTCTTCGTGAAGCCCTAGTCGATACTCTGGCTCTGGCAGGGTATGAGTGGTTGGAAGCGGACTGTGCTGAAGATGCACTGTTGAAGCTGAAATCGAATACGGTTGATATCGTCGTTTCTGATGTGCAAATGGCGGGTATGGGTGGCTTAGCTCTGCTCAAAAGCATCAAGCAGAATTGGCCTAACTTACCAGTATTGCTAATGACGGCGTACGCCAACATTGAAGATGCCGTGTCTGCAATGAAAGATGGCGCGATTGACTACATGGCGAAACCATTTGCACCAGAAGTGTTGCTAAATATGGTCAGTCGTTATGCACCGATAAAAAGTGATGACAACGGTGATGCTATCGTTGCTGATGAGAAAAGTCTGCGCTTACTCGCGTTGGCCGATAAAGTGGCACGTACAGATGCGAATGTTATGGTGCTAGGTCCGAGTGGCTCAGGTAAAGAAGTGATGTCGCGTTATATTCACAACGCGTCAAATCGTAAAAATGGTCCTTTTGTCGCAATTAACTGTGCCGCGATTCCTGACAATATGCTCGAAGCAACACTGTTTGGCTATGAAAAGGGTGCATTTACTGGTGCTGTTCAGGCATGCCCAGGAAAGTTTGAACAAGCGCAAGGTGGCACAATCTTGCTTGATGAAATCAGCGAAATGGACCTGAACCTGCAAGCGAAGTTGTTGCGTGTTTTGCAAGAGCGAGAAGTAGAGCGCCTAGGCAGTCGCAAAAGCATCAAGTTAGATGTTCGTGTGTTAGCGACGAGTAACCGTGATCTTAAGCAATACGTGTCAGAAGGAAACTTCAGAGAGGACTTATATTACCGCCTGAATGTATTCCCAATTGCGTGGCCTGCACTTAAAGAACGTAAAGGCGATATTGCACCGCTTGCCAAGCATCTTGCTGAGCGTCATTGCAGCAAAATGGGCATGCCAGTGCCTCAATTCTCGGCCGTTGCGTTAGAAAAACTATTGCAATACCCTTGGCCGGGTAATGTTCGTGAATTGGATAACGTGGTTCAACGAGCGCTGATATTAAGTGAAAATGGCGACATCGATGCAGAGCACATTTTGCTCGAGGGCGTAGATTGGCAAGATGCCAATAGCTTGCAACACGTGGTGCAAAATGCAGATATGGTCGTGCCCAATGTTAAGCCAGTTGCTCAAGCTGAGAGTGTCAGCCGCCCAGTAACTGGTGGAGAAGGCTTAGGCAGCGAGCTGCGCGATCAAGAATACGCCATTATTTTGGAGACTTTGGTTGAGTGTAATGGTCGACGCAAAGAAATGGCGGAGAAACTGGGTATAAGCCCTCGAACCTTGCGCTATAAGCTTGCCAAAATGCGTGATGCTGGTATAGATATCCCGAATTAACACAGACAACGGCCATAAGACGAAAAGTGTAAGTAAATTGATTGCTAATGTCTTATGGCACGTTAATTGCTGTGTCAATAATCAGTTTTGTTAATAGTCAATCTTTTGGCTTAGAGGTGCTAATGAAAATTGATGGTATTCAGGCAGAAATGCGCGCCATGATGGTAGAAGCAACCAATACGGCTCCTACTGCAAGTGGGGCGAAAGTTGGAGCGGATTTTAACGATCTCCTAACTAAAGCCATCAATAACGTGAACACACTTCAAAAAGCATCTGGTGATTTACAAACCCGTTTTGATCGTGGTGATGCCGATGTATCCCTTTCTGACGTTATGATCGCTCGTAACAAGTCTAGTGTCGCTTTTGATGCGACGGTTCAAATTCGCAATAAACTCGTTGAGGCATATAAAGATCTCATGAACATGCCAGTGTAATTTAGGTAATAAGTGTGGCAGACAAGTCTACAGATTTAACCGTCACTGAAGGCGGCTCAGATGGTGCACTGGTAGCAAGTTCCGATGTGGATGTGGAGAGTCAAAATCCAGATCTAGAGGAGCGCAGTGCGTCAAAATTCGATATGGCAGTGGGCGACCTCGATTTACTTCGTCAGGTTGTGCTTGTGCTGTCGATATCCATCTGTGTTG
>NZ_JADDYG010000569.1:10258-14765 GCF_015163535.1 Vibrio sp. OPT46
ATGCTGTTCTTTTGGGTCAAAGAACCGGAGATGCGCCCACTTGGTGCGTATGAGACCGAAGAATTGATCCCCGTTCTGGATTATCTGGACCAGCAGAAAATCAATTATAAGCTTGATGGCAATACTGTTTCTGTTGAATCGAGTGAGTACAACTCGATCAAACTTGGCATGGTTCGTTCCGGCGTTAACCAAGCTACAGAAGCGGGCGATGATATTTTGCTGCAAGACATGGGTTTTGGTGTTTCACAACGTCTCGAGCAAGAGCGTCTCAAACTCAGTCGAGAGCGCCAATTGGCTCAAGCAATTGAAGAAATGAAGCAAGTTCGCAAAGCACGAGTGTTATTGGCACTGCCAAAGCACAGCGTGTTTGTGCGTCATAACCAAGAAGCTTCTGCGTCGGTATTTTTGACATTGTCGACAGGCACGAACCTTAAGCAGCAAGAAGTGGATTCTATTGTCGACATGGTGGCTAGTGCCGTGCCGGGAATGAAAACTTCTCGAATTACCGTCACAGATCAGCATGGCCGCTTACTCAGCTCAGGCTCCCAAGATCCCGCTTCTGCGGCACGACGCAAAGAACAAGAATTAGAACGCAGCCAAGAGCAAGCGCTGCGCGAAAAAATTGATTCCGTACTATTACCGATTTTAGGTTATGGCAACTATACGGCGCAGGTTGATATACAAATGGATTTCAGTGCGGTTGAACAAACTCGCAAACGCTTTGATCCGAACACCCCTGCGACCCGCAGTGAGTACGCACTCGAAGATTACAATAACGGTAACATGGTTGCGGGTATTCCGGGTGCGTTGAGTAATCAGCCTCCAGCGGATGCCTCAATTCCGCAAGATGTGGCTCAAATGAAAGATGGTTCTGTCATGGGGCAGGGTTCAGTTCGTAAAGAGTCCACGCGTAACTTTGAGCTAGATACCACCATCAGCCACGAGCGAAAGCAGACCGGGACGGTGGCTCGTCAGACCGTTTCTGTTGCGATTAAAGACCGTCGTCAAGTTAACCCTGATACGGGTGAAGTGACTTATACCCCAATGTCCGAATCTGAAATCAATGCCATTCGCCAAGTATTAATTGGTACCGTCGGCTTTGATCAAGGTCGTGGCGATTTACTGAATGTATTGAGTGTAAAGTTTGCTGAGCCAGAGGCTGAGCAGCTAGAAGAACCACCAATTTGGGAGCACCCTAACTTCAGTGATTGGGTTCGTTGGTTCGCAAGTGCATTAGTGATTATTGTGGTTGTGTTGGTTCTGGTTCGCCCAGCAATGAAGAAATTGCTTAACCCTACCAGCGATGATGAAGACGAAATGTACGGACCAGACGGCTTGCCGATTGGTGCGGATGGTGAAACTAGCTTGATTGGCAGTGACATCGAAAGCAGCGAACTGTTCGAGTTTGGCTCAAGTATTGATTTGCCAAACCTTCATAAAGATGAAGATGTATTGAAAGCGGTTCGCGCTCTGGTTGCGAATGAACCTGAACTGGCTGCTCAAGTAGTGAAAAACTGGATGAATGACAATGGCTAACGATATCGTACCTCAAGATGACAACGCCGCGGGAATGCCAGTAGAGCTGGATGTTTCAACCATTACTGGCGAAGAAAAAGCGGCAATTTTGCTACTGAGCCTTAATGAACAAGATGCAGCTGGCATTATCCGTCACCTAGAACCAAAACAGGTTCAGCGTGTTGGTAGTGCGATGGCTCGCGCGAAGGATCTCAGCCAAGACAAGGTATCTGCTGTTCATCGTGCGTTTTTGGAGGATATCCAGAAATACACCAACATTGGTATGGGCAGCGAAGACTTTATGCGTAATGCACTGGTTGCCGCTCTTGGTGAAGACAAAGCCAACAACTTGGTTGACCAGATCCTACTTGGTACGGGATCAAAAGGCTTGGATTCTTTGAAATGGATGGACCCACGCCAAGTGGCGAGCATTATTGTCAATGAACACCCACAGATTCAAACTATCGTACTGTCTTATTTAGAAGCAGACCAATCTGCAGAGATTTTGTCTCAGTTCCCTGAGCGCGTGCGTTTGGATCTGATGATGCGTATTGCCAACCTTGAAGAAGTTCAGCCATCAGCATTGGCAGAGCTGAACGAAATCATGGAGAAACAGTTCGCGGGTCAAGCGGGTGCACAAGCAGCCAAAATTGGCGGCCTGAAAGCAGCAGCGGAGATCATGAACTACCTAGACAACAACGTCGAAGGTTTGTTGATGGAACAAATTCGCGATCAGGACGAAGACATGGCGACGCAAATCCAAGACCTAATGTTTGTCTTCGAAAACTTAGTCGAGGTGGACGACCAAGGTATTCAGAAGTTGCTGCGTGACGTACCACAAGACGTGTTGCAAAAAGCACTCAAAGGTGCAGATGACTCGTTACGTGAGAAAGTCTTCAAGAACATGTCTAAACGTGCTGCTGATATGATGCGTGATGACATAGAAGCGATGCCGCCAGTACGAGTGGCAGATGTAGAAGCCGCTCAGAAAGAAATCTTAGCAATTGCCCGTCGAATGGCGGATGCTGGTGAGCTTATGCTATCTGGCGGTGCTGACGAATTCTTATAATTTCTATTGCTTCGCAATTATCCTATTGCGGAGCACCCTCACTTCTTAATCGAACACACAATAGGTAACCCATGGCTGGTGATAGAAAACGTGGATTTATCCGTCCTGATGAAGATGATTCGATGATCGAACCTCAACGTTGGGGGCTGCCTGATTATGGCGAGCCTAAAGCCAAACAAGCAAAACAAACCGCGTTCAACTATGACCCGGGATGGGTGCCGAATTTTGATGAGCCTGAAGAAGAGCAGCCACTTGCGCTAACCGAAGAGCAAATTGAACTGATTAAGCAAGGTGCTTATCAAGAAGGCTTACATCAAGGTCAGGAAGCTGGCTTTAAGCAAGGTTACGACAAAGGTAAAGAAGAAGGGTTGCAAGCCGGCCATGCTGAAGGTCTCGAGCTCGGAAAAGCTGAAGGGGTAACTGCAGGGCAAGAATACATTCAGCAGCAAGTTGAAACTTTTATGAACTTGGCCAATCAGTTTGCTCAACCTTTGGAGTTGATGAATGCTCAGGTTGAAAAGCAGCTGGTGGATATGGTGCTCTGTTTAGTTAAAGAAGTGGTGCACGTTGAAGTACAAACCAACCCTCAAATTATTTTAGATACAGTGAAGCAGTCGGTCGAAGCGCTACCAATATCAGGCCACCCTATTACCTTGCACCTGAATCCAGAGGATGTCGCGATTATTCGTTCAGCTTATGGTGAAGAAGACCTTAATTGTCGCAACTGGACGTTAGTTGCTGAGCCATCGCTCAATCGAGGTGATGTCCAGATTGAAGCCGGTGAATCAAGCATTAATTATCGCATGGAAGAACGCGTCAAAAGCGTATTGCACAGCTTTTGTGGCGCAAACCGTCATCAAGAGGGTGAGTAATCCATGCAAGCACTCGCTGACCGCTTAAAAAACTACAAAGTTGAAGGCCTTACGACGCGCCCTGTCGCCTCTGGCAAACTGGTGCGTGTGGTTGGGTTAACGTTGGAAGCGACCGGCTGTCGCGCACCAATTGGCAGTTTATGCTTAGTGGAAACCATGTCAGGTCAGATGGAAGCCGAGGTTGTCGGCTTTTCAGGTGACAACCTATTTTTAATGCCAAGCGAACAAATTACGGGCATTTTACCTGGCGCGAGAGTCACCCCTTTAACCAGTGACGCTGGTTTGCCTGTCGGCATGGAGTTACTTGGGCGCGTGATAGACGGGGTTGGGAATCCACTTGATGGACTTGGCCCTTTGTATACCGATCATCGTGCCTCTTTTAATGCCGAGCCGATCAACCCGTTGGCTCGAAAACCAATTTCTGAACCGCTCGATGTTGGCCTAAAAGCCATCAATGGTTTGTTGACGGTTGGTAAAGGTCAGCGTATCGGTCTGTTTGCAGGTTCTGGTGTGGGTAAATCGGTCACGCTTGGCATGATGACGCGAGGCACCACCGCACAGGTTGTGGTCGTCGGCCTGATAGGTGAGCGTGGACGTGAAGTTAAAGAGTTCATCGAAGAGATCTTGGGTGAGGACGGTCGTCGCCGCTCAGTGGTGGTCGCGGCGCCTGCCGATGCTTCACCTCTAATGCGCTTAAAGGGGTGCCAAACGGCATTAACGATTGCTGAATACTTCCGGGACCAAGGGTTAGATGTTCTGCTATTGATGGACTCGTTGACTCGTTTTGCACAAGCACAGCGTGAAATCGCACTTTCTGTTGGTGAGCCGCCAGCGACGAAAGGTTACCCGCCTTCTGTATTTGCCAAGCTGCCAGCGCTGGTTGAGCGAGCGGGTAATGGAAGTGCCGAACAAGGCTCGATTACGGCGTTCTTTACCGTCTTGACCGAAGGGGATGATTTGCAAGATCCGATAGCGGATGCATCGCGAGCCATTCTTGATGGCCATATTGTTCTTTCTCGTGAAATGGCGGATGCAGGCCATTATCCGGCGA
>NZ_JADDYG010000569.1:14820-16079 GCF_015163535.1 Vibrio sp. OPT46
TTGATGTCGAGAAGTCGGTGAGCCGTGTTATGCCGCAAATCACGACCGAAGAGCACGTTCTGATGTCAAAAGCCGTGCGACAGGTCTTGTCTATTTGTCGCAAGAATCAAGATTTGGTCTCGATTGGAGCGTACAAACCGGGTACCGATCCTGCTATTGATGGCGCATTTACTTTGAAACCGAAGTTAGACGAATACTTGCAGCAGAGCATGAAAGAATCGGTGCCATACGATATGTGCGTCAATATGCTTAGAAACATTTTGGGTGGGTGATAGCGCATGAATAATGCGATGGAGTTTCTACTTGAGCAAACTAAGGATCGTGAAGACCAAGCTGTGCTTGCACTGAACAAAGCGCGTTCTGAACTCGAAGATTATTACCGTCAGGTTGAACAAATTGAAAAGTATCGGCTTGATTATTGCCAGCAACTCGTCGACCGTGGTCAGGCGGGCCTAACGGCAAGTCAATATGGACATTTAAATCGATTCCTTACCCAGCTAGATGAAACTTTATCTAAGCAAAAGCAAGCAGAAAGTCATTTCAAAGAGCAGGTTGAAAACTGTAAAGAATATTGGTTAACCGTGCGTAAAGAACGCAAATCCTATGAGTGGATGATAGACAAACGCGAAAAAGAGAAACAACTTGCTGAAGCTAAGCGCGAACAAAAGCAAATGGACGAGTTTTCCACCTTACTTTACAGTCGAAAACCACATCGTTTCTAAACGTTATCGGTTCGATATTGCATTACGGTGTTGCAGTTGACTACATCTCTACCGATTCAAGTAAGGTAACTTTGATTGAGTCTTGTTCAATTAGCTCAAATACCTTCGGTCGAATCTCGCGAACCCACCACTCGTTGTATGTTTTTTCGTAGAGAGTCTGGCGTGCTTGTTCATTGTCGAACTCTCTAAGCCAAACAAAATAGTCATGTCCATCGTCACCAGTGTGGACGTAAGTATTCAGTACACGCATGCCTTGTGAGCGTTGATAGGGCAACAGTTCTTCCTTCATCCAACTTAGCCATTGCTTTGTTTTGCCTGCTTTGATTCTATATTGGCGTAATTCTGTGATCTTCAAAGTGATTCCTTAATTGTTAAGCAAAGTGTCTGTTTACGCTTATCGTTTTTCAAAGTCAATCAAGTAGCTGTACATCATGTTAGGAACCAGGTTCTCGGATAGTACTGTTGATGTTTGTTCCATAAACATGCCATCTATTAGCTTACCGAGAATTGGCTCAATATTGTGGTGTGATTTTTGCA